>NZ_JAVAYA010000011.1:0-167540 GCF_041954855.1 Agrobacterium sp. LR_9 | reverse complement strand
AATTACAAAGAAATTCAACATGAAAGCCCTCCCATTGTGGAGGGCTTTCGTGCGTTTTGGGGCTAGCACAACTCAAGCACAAATCCGGCCTCTCATTTGACTATTCCCCTATGCCGGTGATTCCATCCTCTTGAAACAACTGAAAAGGGAACGGAGGCAGGCGTGGCAAGTCATGAAATCCTCGGTGGGAAGGTCAACGTCTACCGGCGAGGGGGCCTCACCTGGCATTGCTCCGCCTCTCTCAAAGGCCAGCAGTATCGCACCAGCACCAAGGAAACGGGTGCTCGAGCAGGCCAAGTCCCTTGCCGAGGACTGGTATCTCGGTTTGCGCGGCAAGCTGGCGGGTTTGATCAAGACCGAGGCGACCTTTGCCATAGCAGCCAAGAAGTTTGAACGGGAATACGCCATCATCACCGAAGGCGAGCGCAGGCCACACATCTTAGGCAGCGTCCCAAACCCGATTGACGATATTGGCAGCTAAGGCTGCCCTGATGCGATGGCGATCTTCTGGCACTCGACGTCTCTACTCGGCAGTTTGAGCGTTCTCTTGCCTGCCAAGATGGAACATCCGGCGCGGAAGCACGGCGAGGGCCGTCAGTCCCCCGTATGCGATCGCCGCGGCCGCCACGATCTGGAAAAGGGAATTGAGACTTGCCTGAAACCAGATCACCGAAGCCCACCCGACGAAAGCTGCCAGGATCATCCTGACTGTTCCGGCAAGAACCGGGAGTAAAACACGCTTCAGTCCCTGGCTTGCAAAATAAAGCGCCAGTCCCAATCCAACTGCACCATAAGCCGGTGCGACAATTTGCAGATACTGGGAGCCTAGCTGCTGCACATCCGGGTCCGCCGTGAATAATCTCATCCAGGTCATGGGGAACAGAGTGGCCAGAATGCCGATTGTCTGCGTGAGGCCGAATGCGATACCTGCGCCAACCCAGGCGACCCGGCGGGCGCGTTCGATCTGACCCGCTCCGATATTAATCCCAGCCATGGTGACGATAGCGGTTCCAAGACCGAAGATGATGGGGATTTGCAGATAATCTAGCCGCGATGCGATGCCGAACCCCGCAATTGCGTCTGCGCCGAAGTGGCCGACGGCTGCCGTTACAAACGTAACCGTCAGATTGACCTGGATCGTGCCGACTGCGGAAGGCAGGCCGACACCCAGAATGTCCTTGAACAGTCGACCTTGCAGCGGAACGATTTTGAACTTTAGCGGGCTGCTTGAGGAGCGCAGGTATAGGGCAAGCACCAGTGCCGCGGTGAGATAATAAATGAAGACCGCAGCGCCTCCGCCTGCCACGCCGAGCTGCGGGAAGGGGCCCCAGCCGAAAATCAACAGCGGGGACAAGACGAGGAGAAGGAACGCGCCGGAGATGATGACGAGGGCAGGCACGTTCACGTTGCCAGCGCCCCGCAGGGCTGCCGAAAGCAAAGCCGTGATCCAGATGGGAATGGAGCCTGCGAACACAATTCCTGAATAGAGGAGGGCGGCCTTAAGGGTTTCTCCAGTCCCTCCCATTGAGCGGTAGAGCGCAGGTCCAAGAAGGATTGCAGCGACTGAGAAAATAGCTCCGAATACTATGGCCAGAACAATCGAATGCCAGACAAGCCCATCGGCATCAGCGTAGCGGTTGGCTCCCAGCGCTCGGGCCACAGCCGAGGAAACTCCCCCTCCAATCCCGCCATTCGACATCATTTGCATCAGCATGAGGACCGGAAAGACGAGGGTCACGCCCGCTAAAGCCTCGGTCCCAAGGAAGCTGACGAAGTAGGTTTCCGCGACCCCAACAAAGGTCTGGACCACGAGAACGACGACCGTGGGCAATGCCAACCGAAACAGTGTGGGCGTGATTGGTCCCTGAAGAATTCCACGTGGTGTCTTCTGTGAAATTGTTGAGACATGAGAATTTTTGCTGTCAGGCATATCGGCCATGGCTGATCCTAAAAAGCTCTCCGAGGCTCTGCTCCGCTCCCAAGGCCATGGGCTCGCAACCGGTTCTCAGAATTTGAAAATAGATTGTTTTCGAAATCTAAATTATATAGAGTTCATTCGCAATCTAAAATATCGCTTCCGAGCGCGAGACCGGAGCCCGTGCAGGTGTTCAAAACCAATGTTTCAAGGATCGATAAAAGCTGAAATGGTGGAAAACCCGCTTGTCGGGAATCTATGCTTTGCCGTGCAGCGGACAAACCGCATCATCTCTCGCCAGATCAACGATGCATTGCGCTCCACAGGACTAACGGCAGAGCAGATATTTCTTCTTGCAGCGATTGGTGAAGCAGGTTCCCCTCGAATATCGGAGGTTTCGCTACTTCTTGGCCTTGACCACTCAACCGTCGTTTCAAATCTAAAACCCCTGGTGAGAAAGAACTGGGTGACGATGTCCGTGGATGTGGATGATCGCAGGGCACGAAGGCTTCTGCTCACCGACAACGGGAGCGCTCGGCTTGCAATGGCATTTGAGCGTCTTCAGGAACTTGGAGACGCGCTGATGAAAAAGGTTGGCGGCAAGCAGAATACTCTTAGCCTGTGCCGGATGCTTAGCGAGCTATCGACAGCGTGCGCTTGACATAGGCCGCGCGGGCGACCGGTAGATAAGTGCAAGGATACAGCCATCACCCCTTATTTTCGGCGCCGTCTTCCCGCACTACCTCCTTGTGGGGCTGTGCCTTTAATCCAGCCACTTCGGTCTCCAGGCGGGCCAGCCGTTTTTCCAGCGCGATGAGGTAGTCTCCCTGCGGATCGTCGATACTCAGGACGGCATCTTCCCACGATCGCCATTTTTCTCGAAAACGCTTCAACATTTCAAATCTCCATGGCCATCAATTTTACAAATCGGCGCTTGCGGGCCCCAAAGTATGAGCGAACATCACGCCATTCGCTCCGAAAGGCGGATCACCTCTGCCGGTTGCCTCAAACCTGTGGCGACGACTGAAACTCTCAGCCGCCTTTCAAGCGCGTCATTGAATGTCGCGCCGACCACGATATTGGCGTCGTCATCGACTTCCTCGCGAACACGTGTTGCCGCTTCATCGACATCAAAAAGGGTCATGTCCGGTCCGCCTGAGATCGAGACGAGAAGGCCTTTTGCTCCCATGACGGACGCTTCATCGAACAGCGGATTGGCAATCGCTGCCTCGGCGGCATGTCGGGCGCGGGCGTCTCCCGTTGCCTCGCCCGTGCCCATGACAGCACGGCCCATGTCACGCATGACTGACCTTACATCGGCGAAGTCGAGATTGATCAATCCTTCCTTGACGATCAGATCGATGACGGAACTGACCCCGGCATGCAGCACATGATCTGCCATTTCGAATGCATCCGCGAAGGTCGTCTTCGCATCGGCAATCCGGAACAGGTTCTGATTGGGGATGACGATCACCGTGTCTGCGCATTCACTAAGACGCTCGATTCCCTGCCGCGCTGTTCGCATTCGCTGGGTACCTTCGAATGTGAAGGGCATGGTGACGACGCCGACCGTCAGTATGCCTGCCTTGCGCGCAGCATGGGCGATAACGGGTGCGGCACCTGTTCCCGTTCCGCCCCCCATGCCCGCCGTCACGAAACACATATGGGTTCCGTGGAGGTGATCCATAATCTCGTCAATCGACTCTTCGGCGGCCGCCTGTCCAATATCGGCCAATGATCCGGCGCCAAGTCCCTCCGTGACGGTCGGGCCAAGCTGGATAAGCCGTGGCGCTTTTGACATGGACAAAGCCTGTGCATCGGTGTTCGCAACGATAAACTCCGCGCCCTCGAGATCGTGCACGATCATGTTGTTGACAGCATTGCCGCCGCCACCGCCGACGCCGATGACGGCAATCCTTGGCTTGAGGAGCGTTATGCCGGGCGGTGAAACGACAGTCGTTGGTTGCATGGTGGGAGCGTCCTGGTGGAGACTTTGTTCAAAGGGGATCACCCGCGGGGGTTAATCAGCTAATGGCGTACGATTGCCTCTCCTCGGCCAGCGTCGAAACACTGCGCTGGCATTGACGCCACCGAAGCCGAAGCCATTGGATATCGCATATTCAACATCGAGGGGTCGGGCATCGTTTGCGACAAAGTCGATGCCATTGGCTTCAAGGTCCGGTGAACTGAGATTCAAGGTCGGGGGCGCGATCTGGTGCTGGAGCGCCAGGATCGTAAAAATAGCCTCAAGGCCGCCGGCTGCCCCCAGCAGGTGCCCCGTCGCCGACTTCGTGCCGCTGACAGCGATCGACTTCCTTTGGCCGAACAGGCTCTTGATTGCTCTGAGCTCTCCGAGATCTCCAACCGGGGTCGAAGTCGCATGTGCGTTCAGATGGCCGATGTCGTGCGGCGCGATACCAGCCTGCGCGATGGCGATTTGCATTGCCCTGCGGGCGCCGCTTCCATCTTCCGGCCCGGAGGTAATATGATGGGCGTCGGCGGTCGTTCCATATCCAACGAGTTCTGCTATCGGCGTCGCACCACGAGCAAGGGCGTGGCTTAGGGCTTCAATGACGAGGATGCCTGCGCCTTCGCCCATAACGAAGCCGTCGCGCGCGGTGTCGAAGGGACGTGACGCTTTGGCCGGGGTTTCGTTAAAGCCTGTCGATAGTGATCTTGCCGCTGCGAAACCACCAAGGCTGACAATGTTCATACAGGCCTCGGTTCCACCACAAACCGCAATGTCGGCTTCATTGGATCTGATCAGTCGCGCTGCATCGCCAATCGCCTGAACGCCGGCGGCACATGCCGTCACCGGGGCTCCCAGCGGGCCTCTAAAGCCATGCCGGATAGAGACTTGTCCGGCAGCGAGATTCACGAGAAAGGATGGAATGGTGAAGGGCGAGAGGCGGCGCACGCCGCGTTGGTCGACGGTACGCACCGCCTCCGTTATCGCGGGAAAGCCACCGATGCCGGATGCGATGATTGTCGCCGTTCTCAGTTTTTCTTCTTCGGAAGCTGGCTTCCAGTTCGCCTGCGCAAGGGCCTCTTCCGCCGCTGCCAGCGCAAAGATGATGAAACGGTCGACCTTACGTTGATCCTTCGAGGACAGGGTCCTGTCAGGATCAAATCCTCCTTCAGGATCGTCTGCCAGAGAAGGGACCACGCCTCCGATTTTTGACGGCAAATCCCCGACGATGTCATCACCCAGCCGACGGATCCCGCTTTTGCCAGCAAGGAGCCGAGACCAGGAGATATCGACATTTGCACCAAGGGGGCTGACGGCTCCCATTCCCGTGACAACGACACGACGCATTTGCATTCCACCTGTCTATGATCAAAAATTTGGCATGCCTTCGGCGTCCGACCGAATGACCGGTCGTGAACTTGGGACATGCGGTTTGCGCTATACTCGCCTGATACGCGTGCGGATTCGGCTGAGCCGTGACAGCTACCGGCGACGAATATCCAAAAACGGTCTGTTAGTCGCTGCGATCGCGGCCAGCAATGCGCCGGACCTCGCTCGCTGCCGCGTCGAGTACGCTCGTCGACAGCAGTTCATCCTCGATGATACGCGACAGCGTCACCGCACCGACCATCATGGACAATATTGCCATGGCTTTTCCGCTTCGAGCTCTATCGTCGCCCTCTCCGATGAGTTCTTCGAGCACCTCGAAATGCGCCCGGATACCATCTTCAAACGGGCGCCGAACTTCGGCGGTTTGACGCGCCGCGTCGGAGCCGAGAGCAACAAGCGGGCATCCTTCTGCCTTCTCGCCGCTATGATCTTTGGAGAGATAGAAGCTGATGATCGACTCCAGGGGATCTGACGTGTCTGCTGCGGCATCAGACCACCTTCTCGTGGCGCTCTCGAGAGCACGCCGTGATGCGAGCGCCGCAAGATCGTCTTTCGATGCGAACTGTTTGTAGAATCCACCCTGGGTGAGGCCTGCACCCTTCATCAGGTCTTTCAGGCCGATCCCGTCGAAACCATGCTCTCGAAACAACCGGCTGGCGACGTTTATCACCCTCTCGCGGTTTTCCTCTGCCTGTACGCGGCTCACTCTCATGTGGACCTCCAATTAGATTTCATTTGACATCTATATGTCTTTTAGAGTTAGAGTGCAATCTAATATTTTTGAACGGGCCGTCAAGAAGGGACGATGAAATGAAACGGAAACTTGTTGTCACTGCAGCAGCAGTGCTGGCGCTGGCCGCAGGCGGAGCCGCAGCACTGCTGCTTCCGGCGCAGGCACCAGAGGCAAAGGCTGCCGATCCCCGGACCTTGGCACCACTGGTCAACCTCGCGACGGCCAGGCTCCCTGGCAATTCGAGCAGCAGCTTTACCGGAACCGTTGGCGCCCGGGTCCAGAGCAATCTCGGCTTTCGCGTTCCCGGAAAGATCGTTGAACGTTTCGTCGACGTCGGGGAGCAGGTGAGCGCTGGCCAGCCATTGATGAGGCTTGACGAGACCGATCTTCGCCTTGCTCTGACCGCCAAGCGAAACGCTGTCATCGCAGCACAGGCGACGTTTGTTCAAGCGAAAGCCGATGAGAAACGCTTTGCCGTGCTGGTGAAGACTTCTGCTGCCTCGACGCAGCAATATGAACGATCGAAGGCCCTGCTGGATACGGCGACGGCACAGTTGGCCGCCGCTCAGGCTGAGGCGAATGTTGCTGAAAACGAGGCCCAATATACGGTTCTTGTTGCCGATGCAGATGGAACCATTGTCGAGACGCTCGGTGAACCGGGCCAGGTGGTAACCGCCGGGCAGCCGGTTGTCCGGCTCGCGAAGTCAGGTCCGCGCGAAGCCATTGTCTGGCTTCCCGAAACCATGCGCCCTGAAATCGGGGTTCAGGCTTCTGCCTCGGTGTACGGCAGAAACAATGTGGAGAAGGCCAAGCTGCGCCAGATCTCCGATTCTGCCGATCAGCAGACCCGCACTTATGAAACGCGCTGGGTGCTTGAAGGGGGGGCTGCAAATGCGCCCCTGGGAGCGACCGTCACCATCGAAATCGAGAACAGGGATGTGCAGAATCATGCCGAACTGCCGATAGGCGCTCTGTTGGATGACGGGACGCGGACGGGCGTCTGGGTGATCGATCAGCAATCGTCCGTCGTGAAGTTTCGTGATGTGAACGTGGAGCGGGTGAGCGAAGAGAATGTGGTCGTCACTAATGTCAAGCCGGGAGAGGCGGTCGTTGCGCTTGGCGCACATCTTCTGAAGGATGGAGCGCAAGTTCGCACCAGCGTTGGTACAAAAGAGGCGGCAAACTGATGAACCTCAATCTGTCCGCCCTTGCGGTTCGCGAACGCGCCGTGACGCTGTTCTTCATCGTCCTTCTGTCGCTTGCCGGCGTCTATGCCTTCGTCAAGCTGGGACGCGCTGAAGACCCCTCCTTTACCATCAAGACGTTGACGGTCACGACTGTCTGGCCGGGCGCAACCGCGCGGGAGATGCAGGATCTCGTTGCCGAGCCGCTGGAGAAGCGCATTCAGGAATTGGCCTGGTACGACCGGGTCGAGACAACGACGCGCCCCGGCTTCGCCTATCTTACCGTCACGCTCAAGGACAATACGCCGCCAAGCGCCGTCGCCGAAGAATTTTATCAGGCGCGCAAGAAGCTCGGCGATGAAGCCAGAAACCTGCCGCAGGGTGTTCTGGGACCGTTCGTGAACGACGAATATTCCGACGTCAGCTTCGGCCTTTACGCTCTCAAGGCGCAGGGCATGCCGATGCGCGATCTCGTCCGGGAGGCCGAAAAGATCAGGCAGGACATGCTTCATGTTCCCGGCGTCAAGAAAATCAATATTCTCGGCGAACAGCCGGAGCAGATTTTCGTAGAGTTCTCCTATGAGAAGCTCGCCACGCTCGGCATATCTTCTCAGGACATTGCCGCAGCCCTTCAACGGCGCAATACCGTTACGCCCGCTGGCTCAATAGATACGCAGGGTCCGCAGGTCTTCATTCGTCTCGATGGTGCCTATGACAGTGTTCAGTCTATCGCTGATACGCCCATCGTCGCTTCCGGCCGCGCGTTGAAGCTTTCCGACATTGCTGAGGTACGCCGGGGTTATCAGGAGCCGGCAAGCTATGTCATCCGTCATGACGGCGAGCCGGCCATCATGCTCGGTGTTGTCATGCAACAGGGCTGGAATGGTCTGGAGCTTGGCAAGGCTCTCGAGGAGCGCTCCAGCCGGATCGCACAGTCGTTACCCCTTGGCATAACGCTGACGAAGGTCAGCGATCAGGCTGTCAACATTGATGCGGCGGTGGGTGAATTCATGGTGAAGTTCGCCATGGCCCTCGGCGTGGTGCTCTTCGTCAGTCTCATTGCGCTCGGCTGGCGGGTGGGCATCGTTGTGGCTCTGGCCGTTCCGCTGACGCTGGCTGTCGTCTTCATCATCATGCTCGAGACGGGGCGCTTCTTCGACCGCATCACGCTCGGTGCATTGATCCTGGCACTTGGCCTGCTTGTCGATGACGCCATCATCGCCATCGAGGTGATGGTCGTGAAGATGGAAGAGGGCATGGACCGCATCAAGGCGGCTGCCTATGCCTGGAGCCACACTGCCGCACCGATGCTGTCGGGCACGCTTGTGACCGTTATCGGCCTGATGCCGGTCGGTTTTGCCGCCTCTGCAGCCGGTGAATATGCGGGCAATATCTTCTGGATCGTCGGTTTCGCGCTGATCGTTTCCTGGTTCGTGGCGGTGATCTTTACGCCCTATCTCGGCGTAAAGCTGTTGCCCGATATCAAGCCGGTAGCAGGTGGCCATCATGCGATTTACGATACGCCGAATTACAGACGCCTGCGCGGCGCGATCGAATTCACCGTCAAGCACAAGTTCCTGACCTGCGCCATTGTCGGCGTCGTCATGGCGCTCTCGGTCGTGGGGATGGGTGCAGTGAAGCAGCAGTTCTTCCCCACATCGGACCGCCCTGAGGTTCTCGTCGAAGTCCGCATGCCAGAAGGCACGAGCATCGAAACGACGACCGCCACGGTCAAGAAGCTCGAGGCCTGGTTGAAGCAGCAGCCCGAAGCGAAGATCGCGACCAGTTACATCGGCCAGGGTGCGCCCCGCTTCTTCTTCGCCATGGCGCCCGAACTGCCCGATCCTGCCTTCGCGAAGATCGTTGTGCTGACATCCGACGCCCATGAGCGTGAGGTGCTGAAACTTCGTCTGCGGGAAGCCGTTGCGCAAGGGCTGGCGCCCGAGGCATTCGTGCGCGTCACGCAACTTGTCTTTGGCCCCTACACGCCATTCCCCGTCGAGTTTCGGATCAAAGGACCGGACTCGGAAGAGCTGTACAAAATCTCCGAGCAGGCACTTGCTCTCATGAGCTCTGTACCTGACGTCAGAAATGCCAACCGCGATTGGGGTAACCGCACACCCGTCGTCCGTTTCGTTCCTGATCAGGATCGCCTGAACCTCATCGGCATGTCGTCCGCCGAGGCTGCCCAGCAGATACAGCTCCTGCTGAGTGGTGTTCCCGTGACGCAAGTTCGTGAGAACATCCGAAACGTTCCTGTCGTGGCGAGAAGTGCCGGTGAAATCCGCCTCGATCCTGCAAGGCTAGCCGACTTCTCGCTCGTGACAAGAGACGGCCGTGCGATCCCGCTCGATCAGATCGGCCACACGGAGGTGCGCTTCGAAGAGCCGATCCTCAAGCGTCGTGACAGAACGCCTGTGGTGACGGTCCGATCCGACATTAACGAGGCGACCCAACCGCCGGAGGTTTCGCAACAGGTGATGACCGCTCTTCAGCCGCTCATTGCATCTATGCCTGCTGGCTACACAATCGAGATGGGTGGCAATATCGAGGAATCACTCAAGGCGAATACGGCTCTGGTGAAGGTGTTCCCACTGATGATCGCAGCGACCCTGATCGTCATCATCCTTCAGGTCCGCAGCCTGTCGACGATGACGATGGTGATGCTGACAGCACCGCTCGGTCTTGCAGGCGTCGTGCCGACCCTGATCCTGTTCAACCAGCCTTTCGGGTTTAACGCGATCCTGGGTCTTATCGGCCTGGCGGGCATCCTCATGCGCAACACGTTGATCCTCACCGAGCAGATCAAGGAGAACAAGGCTGCGGGTCTGGACGACTATCATGCCGTGATTGAGGCTACGGTGCAGCGAACGAGGCCCGTCATCCTGACAGCGCTTGCCGCGGTCCTCGCCTTCATTCCTCTGACGCATTCCGTTTTCTGGGGTTCGATGGCCTACACGCTTATCGGCGGCACGGCGGTGGGCACGCTCATCATCCTGCTCTTCCTGCCGGCACTCTATGCTGCATGGTTCCGCATCAAGCCGCCCAAGGCAGAAGTGCATCCAACGGAGCACGGGAATACGGAAACAGCTCAACATTCGCTTGCTGCGGAATAGCCAACCCGCACCTCCGCAGCAGAGGATGCTGCGGAGGGGTCATGCCGCTTTGGCGAGAGTGGCCTGGTTTGTGTGCCCACAGGGCCGTTTCGGAAGCCATGTCTTCGTCCCGCTTCAATCCTGCCAATGAGGAGTCTTTACATGAACCCCGTCGTATCCATTTTCAAATATCCTCCGGATGGGGGTAGAGGATATCACCGGGATATGCGCGTCAGGTGGGCTCTCGAGGAAGTCGGCCAGCCTTACACTCTACGGCATCTGACTTTTTCCGAGATGCGCTGCCCCGAATATCTGGAAATGCAGCCGTTCGGCCAGATGCCGATCTACCAGGAGGGCGATCTCATTCTTTTCGAATCCGGTGCGATTGTGCTTCACATAGCACAGCGTTTCGCCGGCCTCCTTCCGGATGAAGCGAATGCGCGCTCGCGCTCCATCATGTGGATGTTTGCAGCCGTCAACACGATCGAGCCCTGTATCGCGTCTGGCAGCGTCGGATATCTCAGTCAACGGCTCCAGCAACTGGGCGATACGCTTGGAGGGAAAGAGTGGCTTGAGGGGGCTCAGTTCAGCGCCGGTGATCTCATGATGGTGAGCGTACTGCGGCCGCTTAAGCACTCTGATATTCTGCTGGATAGTCCGGGCTTGCAGGACTACGTCGAAAGAGGCGAGCAACGATCCGCGTTCCAGCGTGCACTGGGCAATCCACCAGCGGACAGGCGAACGGCGTGACTTGATGGCATAAGCATCCGTCACACCTGTCACTCCTCAGGCAAGAACCGCCGTATTAACTCGACCGATGTTTCCCGCGTCGAGGCGATTCACCCACGTGTCGTGTGGACTGACCATCCGCCTCCTCAATTTCTGCATATGCGTTTTATTTCGCTTGCAATCTAACGGATTTATAGATTACAAACGAAATCTAAATTGATTTCTAATCCAACGCTAATTTTGGAGAGCGTAGATGTCGAGAGACAAGATTGTTGTGGTGACCGGAGCATCCTCCGGTATAGGGCAGGCGACCGTGAGGTTGCTGTCACAGAATGGGTTCAAGGTATTTGCAGGATCGCGCAATCCTGACAAAAGTGGACCGGTTCCTGGTGTCGAGTACGGACGTCTCAATGTGGACAATGACGAGTCGGTTAGGCAATTCGTCGATTGGGTTCTGTCCCGTTCAGGTGGGATTGATGTCGTGGTGAACAATGCAGGCGTCTCTCTTGTCGGGCCGGTCGAAGGCACGTCGGACGATGAGGCGAAGGCCCTTTTTGAAACCAATCTCTTTGGCCCACTGCGCATGATACGAGCGGTATTGCCTGCGATGCGGCAGCAGAATTCCGGCCTGATTGTCAATGTCAGCTCGGTCCTCGGCTTCCTCCCCGCACCTTATATGGGCCTTTATGCCAGCAGCAAGCATGCCCTGGAGGGACTATCTGAAACGCTTGACCATGAAGTTCGGCAATTCAACATTCGCTCCGTCCTGGTCGAGCCAACGTTCACGAGGACAAGTCTTGATGTCAATGCGAAGCAGACGGAGACCCGCATTGACGACTACGCCCATCAATTTGCCAAATCCAATGAGGCCGTTCTTTCCGCCATTAAGACGTCAAGCAGTCCGCAGACTGTTGCTGCCGAAATCATGGCGGCAATCACAGGTCCTCACAAAATGCGCAGGCCGGTTGGAAAACAGGCTACGCTTCTCAGTCGCCTGAAGCGGTTTGTTCCAGCCAAGGCATTGGATAGCGGCATCAGGAAGACGTTTGGGCTCTCCAGGCTGTAAGCATTCGCGGAATTCGCGCACCACAAGCAGAAAGTAGGGCGTACGGAATTCAGAAACTTCATGTCATCTATCGTCATGACTGACGGGTGCCACAGTCGCGCCGACCGCCACGTCCACTGCAGCGGTCAGTCGCACTGGCGAGAATATGTTAGCGCGCGCTCGGACCGACATGGGTTTAAAGCAGCGTTCACAACTACCAGCCGCCAGTCGATGTCGAACGAGCGCAGCGTGCGACGAAATGCTCTGCCGCCAACCCCAACAGCGGCGCTCCTAGATAGATGAAGGGCGGAGGGAAGTGCACACCCACACTGTCTGGTTCGACGGCCATGCTCATCTCCAATCTTTCCTCAAACCAGCATCCCGCGAGATCGTAAAGCTAAACCTGGCGGATAAGTCTTTGATCAATTGGATGTTTGCCAGTTTCAAAACAAAACCCCGTTGCACCCGCGACGGGGTTTTTTGTGTTTCGGGACTTATGAAATAACGACAAGCGTTAAGCTAACTTCGTCCCGCTTTGTCCTAATGCATAAGCGAAGTTGGAGGCTGCTCACTTCCGTCTGGCCTCTAACCTCGGAACCATCTGCTTTTTCCTTTGTTAGTGCCAACCTAAATGTAGCGCACGTTGTCGAGCCGACGCTCTTAGACAATATGACGGCTGCGTTTTTGCGCCGGAATCGGCGTCAGCGGTAAGGTGCAGCACGCTATGAACAAGTTCTTCACCCTTTTTGCCAGCCGTACCGCGTCCTTTTCAGGCTCGCCCACTGCGTTTGTCGTCGCGCTTGGCACGATCATCGTCTGGGGAGTAAGCGGGCCGCTGTTTGGCTTTTCGGAGGTCTGGCAACTGGTCATCAACACGGGCACCACCATTGTCACCTTCCTCATGATTTTCCTCGTGCAGAATTCGCAGAACCGGGATTCTGCAGCGATGGAAGCAAAGCTGGACGAACTCCTGAGAGCCGTGGAGCAGGCACGCGCAGATTTTATCGGGATCGAGCATCTCACGGAAGAAGAAATCGAGGAGATTCGCGCCCGGCTGGAAAAGGAAAACGGACCTGAAGGCGAGAAGCCACCTCCACATCACGCCATGGCGCGACTGCTTTCCCGGCGTTAGGTCAGACGGTTTGCCAGCTGGCGGCGGCCGTGGCCGTCTCCTGTCGCCGGGACATAGTCACCTACACCAACATGCGGCAAAGCCCGCTGACAGAAGGAGCTATTATGTCTCTCAAGGTCTTAGCATTGAATGCGACACTCAAGTCTTCCACCTCGGCAGAGCCGTCGTCGACCGAAAAACTGCTGACATTGATCCTTCGGGAACTCGGCAATCATGATGTGCAAACCGAGACGATCAGGCTTGCCGATCATGACATCAAGGCCGGCGTTACGTCCGATGAAGGCGAGGGGGACGCCTGGCCGGCCATCCGTGAAAAGATCGTTGCAGCCGATATTATTCTGATTGGAACGCCGATATGGCTCGGACAGCCCTCGAGCGTGTGCAAAAGAGCGCTGGAGCGCATGGATGCCTTTCTGGACGAGACCGACGCGCAGGGGCGTATGGTTTCCTATGGGAAAGTCGCCGCGGTGGCGGTCGTCGGAAATGAAGACGGTGCTCACCATGTTTCGGCGGAACTTTTCCAGGCCCTGAATGATGTCGGCTTCACTATTCCCGCAAATGCGGTTGCCTACTGGGTGGGAGAAGCAATGGGTTCGAAGAATTTCGTCGATCTCGATGAAACGCCGGAAGCCGTTAAAACCATGGTCAGCATGCTTGTGCGCAACTCGGTGCACCTGGCTCTGCTCCTTAAGAACAGTCAATATCCGGGCGACAAGGACTGACGTAATCAGGGCGGCCCTGCCGGCTTTTCCGCCAAGGACGTCGTATAAAACGGCTGCTACTCCTCACCATGCCCCGTCCGGCGTCGCGGGTAAGGCGATCATCATGTGAGGCGGCATTCTCCCCTGCCGATAATTATTTTCGGAACTCTCTGCATGTCGGTTTGTTCGAGAGGCGTTCATGCCGGCCCGAGATGGGTTTCCCGTCTCTCGGAGGAAATTCCCGAAAGGGAGGCTCGCAATCCATGATCCTAGCGGAGGAAAAATCCACATGAAGAAAACTGTTTTCGTTGTGTTGCTTCTAGGCGGCGGTGCGCTGTCGGCTTTCGCCCAGCAGACCCCAACCGCCAATCCGGGTGGCGATAAGCCGGCTGTCGCGACACCGGGCGCCAATAATCCGACGGCTCCGGTGGAGGGCGCCAATAGCTTCACTGAAGCGCAGGCCAAACAGAGGATGGAAGAGGCCGGGTACACGCAGGTCAAGGACCTGACGAAAGACGACAAGGGTGTGTGGATGGCATCGGGCGTGAAAGGCGGTAAGACCGTGGCCATAGCGCTCGATTATCAGGGCAACGTCGTCGCCAAGTGAGGCGCGCAGGATTTTGGGAGAAGTGACATGAGAACCGTAACCGGACTTTTCGACGACTATGACGATGCAAGTGCCGCCGTTTCCGAACTGGAAAGAGCGGGCGTGCCGTCAAGCGATATCAGCATCGTCGGCAGCAACGCCGACAGGCGGCATGGAGAGGATTCCGATTCCAACGCAGCGGAGGGCGCAGGCACAGGTGCCGGCATCGGTGCGCTTGTCGGTGGCGCGGGCGGTCTGCTGACGGGGCTTGGATTGATGGCGATCCCGGGCGTGGGGCCGGTGGTTGCAGCGGGCTGGCTTGCCGCAACAGCGGTCGGTGCAGCGGGCGGCGCCGTTGCCGGTGGCGCGGCCGGCGGGCTTATCGGAGCCATGACTCGCTCGGGCGTTTCCGAAGAGGATGCCAATCTTTACGCCGAAGGGGTTCGCAGGGGCGGTACGCTGGTCACCGCCCGCGTGGAAGATAATCTGGTGCCGGAGGCCGAGGCCGTGCTCAAGCGGCAGGGCTGGGTCGACCCTGCGGAACGCCGCGCGGCCTATCGCGAACAGGGCTGGACGGGCTTCGACGAGGCGTCGAGACCTTATGCGCCGGAAGATGTTGAGCAGGAGCGTAACCGGTACCGCCGCTCCGCAATTTGACGAACTCACCCGTCAGCCGGGGGCATGGTTTTGCCATCGCCTCCGGTCAACGCCTTGCAGGAGCTGACATGGCCAGAAAACCAGATTCCACCTCATCATCCGCCACCGCCACCATTCACGACCAGAAGCTTCTTCGGGGGGATGGCGGAGAACTGCACCAGACCGCGACCGGCGACGAGCCCGTGCTAACGACCGCGCAGGGCGGGCCGGTTGCAGACGACCAGAATTCCCTTCGGGTCGGTTCTCGCGGGCCGCTTGTCGTGGATGATTTCCATTTTCGCGAGAAGATCTTCCATTTCGATCATGAGAGAATTCCCGAGCGCGTGGTTCACGCGCGCGGTTACGGCGCACACGGCTATTTCGAGACTTACGACTCCCTTGCCGCCCATACCAAGGCCGATCTGTTTCAGCGGGCGGGTGAAAAGACCCCGGCCTTCGTGCGGTTCTCGACCGTCGCCGGCAACAAGGGGTCGGCCGACCTTGCGCGGGATGTGCGCGGTTTTGCCGTGAAGCTCTACACCAGGGAGGGAAACTGGGACCTTGTCGGCAACAACATTCCCGTCTTCTTCATTCAGGATGCGATCAAGTTTCCGGATCTCATCCATGCCGCCAAGCAGGAGCCTGATCGCGCCTTTCCGCAAGCACAAACCGCGCATGACACCTTCTGGGATTTCATCAGTCTCACGCCTGAAAGCATGAACATGGTCATGTGGATCATGTCGGATCGGACCATTCCGCGTTCCTTCCGGTTCATGGAAGGTTTCGGGGTCCACACCTTCCGATTCATCAACGCGAAGGAGCAATCGACCTTCGTGAAGTTTCACTGGAAGCCGAAGCTCGGATTGCAGTCGGTGGCGTGGAACGAGGCGGTCAAGATCAACGGCGCCGATCCCGATTTTCACCGGCGCGATCTTTGGACGGCGATCCAGTCCGGCAATTTTCCGGAATGGGAGTTGCAGGTTCAGCTTTTTGATCAGGATTTCGCCGACAGCTTCGATTTCGACGTTCTCGACCCCACCAAGATCATTCCCGAGGAGATATTGGCGCCCAAACCGGTCGGCCGGCTTGTCCTAGACCGGATGCCGGACAATTTCTTTGCCGAGACCGAACAGGTGGCGTTCATGACGCAGAACGTGCCGCCGGGCATCGATTTCAGCAATGATCCGCTGCTGCAGGGCAGGAATTTTTCCTATCTCGATACGCAGCTCAAGCGTCTCGGCGGGCCGAACTTCACGCATTTGCCCATCAATGCGCCCAAGTGTCCTTTCGCGCATTTCCAGCAGGATGGCCATATGGCGATGCACAATCCGACCGGACGGGCGAATTATCAGCCCAATTCCTTCGGGGAAGGGCCAAGGGAATCGCCGTCGCGTGGATTCCGGCATTTCCCTGCCGAGGAGCAGGGCGCCAAGGCAAGGTTGCGGCCGGAAAGTTTCGCCGACCACTATAGTCAGGCGCGCCAGTTCTACATCAGCCAGACGCCACCTGAACAACGTCATATCGCATCGGCGCTCACCTTCGAACTCAGCAAGGTGGAAACTCCCGTCATTCGTGAGAGGATGGTCGCGCATCTTCTCAATATCGACGAAACGCTTGCCGCGACGGTGGCGCAGAAGCTCGGCCTGCAAGCCATGCCGAAACCGGCGGATGCCGCCATGCCAACCCGTCAGGATCTGGAGCCGTCGCCGGCGCTCAGTATCGTTCAGCGGGGTCCCAAACGGTTCGAGGGTCGCAAGCTCGGCATTCTCATTACCGACGGCGTAGACGCCAAGCTGCTGAAGGGACTGACCAAAGCGGTCGAGGCGGAAAAAGCTGTCTTCGAGCTTATCGCGCCCAAGGTCGGCGGGGTAACGGCGTCGGACGGCACCTTCGTCGAGGCACATCACATGATTGATGGCGGGCCTTCGGTGCTTTTCGATGCGGTGGCGCTGCTGACATCGGCGGCGGCCATCGATGAGCTGATCAAGGAGGCAACTGCGCGGGATTTCGTCGCCGATGCGTTCCAGCACTGCAAATTCATTGGCTACGACCAGTCGGCGCTGCCGTTACTGGAAAAAGCGGGAATGGCCGATGTCATGGATGAAGGCATGCTGCCATTGCCGGGTGAAGGAGGACTGGCTGCCTTCGTATCAGAGCTCGGCAAACTTCGAGTCTGGGCGCGCGAACCGTCGCTCAAACTCGGCAAGGCCTCCGTGCCGGTCGATAAGCAATGAAACACCCACTCTCACTCACCACCAAGCAACAGGAGACTAAAAATGGCTGAGAAGACATTGGAAGACCTTTTCCTCGATACGGTGAAGGATATTTATTTCGCGGAACGCCAGATTCTCAAGGCGCTTCCGAAAATGGCGCGGGCTGCGCAGTCAGCGGATTTAAAGGCGGCATTCGAAAAGCACAGGGACGAGACCGAGGTCCACGTGGAGCGATTGCAGAATGTCTTCGAGTTGCTCGGCAAGCCGGCACGCGGCAAGACCTGCGAAGCGATCCAGGGCATTATCTCGGAAGGCGAGGAAATCATGGAGGAGTTCAAGGGCTCTCCCGCGCTCGATGCCGGGCTGATTTCTTCGGCGCAGGCCGTGGAGCACTACGAGATCACCCGTTATGGCACCTTGAAGACATGGGCGGTCGAACTCGGCATGAAGGAAGCGGCCAAACTGTTCGAGCAGACGCTGGGCGAGGAAAGCGCAACGGATACGGCTCTCTCTTCGCTTGCCCAGGCACGCGCCAACGTGAAGGCTAAATCCAAGGCGGCATGAGCCGTCACGCGGACGTGCCGCCGATACCGGCGGCGCGTCCAATTCTACAGTTGTCTCTTTCATGCGAGGCTGAACCATGAGGCTGTTTCGCGACAATGGATTGACGATTGTCCTTGTCCTGACTTCCCTTTTGACGATCGGTGGCATGCTTGCGACCGGCTGGGTCGTTTACAACGAGGAGCTTGCGCAGCATCAGGCGACGCCCCTGACGCTTCTTTCCTACGCAAAGAGCGGCCATTTTCTTTCCGCCCTGTTCGAAAACTGGGAGAGCGAATTTCTCCAGATGTCGGCTTATGTGATGCTGACTGCGTTTCTTTTTCAGAGAGGCTCGTCGGAATCCAAAGACCCCGATAAAGCTGCATCGCAGGACGAAGATCCCGCACAAAAAGCAGATGATCCCGAGGCGCCCTGGCCGGTGAAAGCAGGGGGATTTATCCGCACCCTCTATTCCTATTCTCTGGGATTGGCGCTGTTCTTCCTTTTCATCGTCAGTTTTGTTCTCCATCTGAAATACAGCGCTGACGCAGGGGCAGTGGAAGCCGCCATGCACGGTAAGCCCGAGACAACGCTATTTGCGCATCTGGGAAGTGTGGAATTCTGGTTTGAATCCTTTCAGAACTGGCAATCGGAGTTTCTTTCGACCGCGGTTCTCGTCATTCTCTCCATCTTCCTGCGCTTCCGCGGGTCGCCGGAATCGAAACCCGTTGCCGCTCCTCACAGCGAGACCGGCGGATAGGGAGGAGGAATTGATCGAGTTTTCTGCCGAGGGAGACTGGCGGCACCTGTGCGTCGACATGCAACGCGTTTTCGCCGAGGATACGCCATGGCATGTCGAATGGATGGACCGCATCAGCGAGGAGGTGGAGGCTGTGGTTCAAGGCGATCCCGCCCGATGCATCTTCACCTGTTTTGTGCCGCCGAAATCTGTCGAGCAGGCCGCCGGTGCATGGCGGGCCTATTATGAAAAATGGCCGATGATGACGCAGCAGTCGCTGGCCCCGGAACTGATCGGTGTTATACCAGCGCTGTCGCGCTACATACCGCCCGCCCGTATCTTTCGTAAAAGCGTGTACTCACCCTGGCTGCATGGAGGCCTTGGCGACATCCTGCGGGAGGAACGGGTTTCAACACTGGTGATTACCGGCGGCGAAACAGATGTCTGCGTTCTCGCCACCGTTCTGGGAGCGATAGACCAGGGTTTTTACGTCATTCTGGTCGAAGACGCGCTTTGTAGCGGAAGGGATGCGACACACGATGCGGCGTTGAAGCTGCTGTCTGGCCGTTTTTCGACGCAGTTGCAGGTGTGCGATACAGCGACCCTCCTTGCGGCGCTTCCCAGGCAATCCGCTCCGCGGTTCATGAGACCCTAATATCAGAATTGCTTCGGGCGATTAGCGGAAGCAGCCAGCGGTCTTCACCGAAGACAAGGAACAAGGCTCCCCTAGCGAAGTTAGGCCGCCTATCTTCACACGAACCGGAGGCTCCACCGTGGCCCAGACCGTTGATCACGAAACCAGCAACAGCCTCAATATCGAGGCGGCCACTCCCAAGGTGATTAAGATCATCGTGGGAGAGCGGACGGTGCTTGAGGGCGTGCTGAACACCGGCTGCGTCTTGAGAGTGCAGACAAAGGAAGGCGCCAAGCCACAATCCATCGAACTTGCGATCGAGGACCTGGCTCGGTGAAGGTTGTGGTGTGCGACCGGATCAACCCTGGAAATTGCCGTCGCTGGTATCCCGTTCGTCGTAGTTCAAATCCCAGTCCTTCTCCGGTTTTTTGACGCCGGGCGGCAGTTTGTTGACGGTTGCGTCGTCCGAACCGGTGATAACCCTTGGCTTCGCGCTCGCCACGCCGTTGTTTTTCGAGGTTTTCTTCCCGCGCGCAAATTGCGGTTCACTGTCCTTGTGAATTTGCTTCAGCTTGTCGTTCTTGTTCATGACGTCCTCCTTCATCCCTCCCTAACAGTTTTACAGCAGCGCTGTTCCCTCAATGCCTCAGCAAGATCGGAACCTCTCAACGACGCTGCGGTTAGAAGACCTGCAGGATAGCGGATCCGCCATTCCTGCAACCATAAGCGGAGATGAAGCGATGAGCCCACCCGACAAGGACACCCAGCCGGAGCCCGGTACGGACGATGCCCGGTTCGTCGATACTGAAGAAAGCCGCCGGGACAGGGAAAAGGCGAGAAAGAACGCGGAACGCATGATCGAAGAGAGGTGGCGGAGGCAACCGCCCAAGGGTGTAGATGAGGCCTGAAACCAACTGTCCTATCTAAAGCTTCGCGCGCGCCTGCGCTTTTCCAATCGACGTCGTCGAAATCCTCATTGATGTCGCCATTGTACGTTGGCGTACAGCAACCAAGCGTCCGCCGAGACATTTCCCCATAGTGAAAGGATGGGAAAATGGCCAAGCACGCTGTGAGTGGAGTTTCCGGAAACACATTGAGTGAAGCGCAGCTGGAGGAGTTGCGCATCGGTATTGCGGAGCTGGCGCCGGCCCTGACGGCTTTTGCGCGCCGCTTCGTCAGAAATGAGGAGGATGTTGACGATCTCGTTCAGGAGACGATGTTGCGGGGGCTTCGGGCCCTGCATGGTTTTACCCCCGGCACGGCGCTGAAATCATGGCTCTTCACCATTTTGCGCAACACGTTCTGCACTCGCTACAAGGTGTCGAGGCGTGAATGCGTCGGCTTGCCGGTCGGTATCGAGCAATCCATGTCTACCCCTGCCAGCCAAGAATGGCGTGTGCAGCATCAGGAGGTCATGAGGGCTATCCGCCATCTCGACAAGGACCAGAAAAAAGCTCTGCTGCTCGTGGCGGCAGGGACGAGTTATTCCGATGCCGCCGCCATCTGCGGCTGCCGGGTGGGCACCATCAAAAGCCGCGTCAACAGGGCGAGGGAGTCGCTACGTCGAAATCTGGACTGAGTGCTGGTGACAGCCGGCCGCACGCCGCAGACAGGTGGGCGCTACCTGTCCTGCTGGTGACCTTGATGTGTCGTGTTTATCTTTATGTTTGCCTGCCTCCCGGTCTGGGTTGAAACCTTCTGTTCCTTGACGGCGGAGGTTTCTTCCGTGTTCAGACGGTCGTTGTTGCCGGGCCCTTGCTGGCTTCTGTTCTCTTCGGGAATGGGGAGTGTTTTCCTGGTCATGTTACACCTCGTCCGGCATGAGTTCGTGGAGCGACCCGAACCATGCTTGCGCAGGTTTGTTCCCCCGTCCGTCGACGTCTTTCATATTGCAGGCGAGTGACGCCACGGATGGATGAATGGGAAACCGGAACGCATCATTCCGTTTCTGGGCATGACGAGGTACGCGATTATCCGAAACCGTAGAGGAACGTCCTTTAAGACCTCATTGAACCTGAGACCAAGCCGAACCGACAACGCGTAAGGCTGGAAAATCAGCCGACAAGCAATTTGGTTCGAAAATAGAGAGTCGCGAGCCGCTGAAGCTTCAGGGGATCGACAACGCCGCGATCATACATTTTCAGGACATAGCGGGCGACGTCTGCCCGGCACAAAGCCGGATCGCGTTCTGCGGACAGAACATTCTCGTAGGCTGCCTTAACGATGTTGATGTCTTCGTTCAGAAAAATTCCGGAACTCTGGTACTCGTGATTGGCGTGCATTTCACCTCCTTGAAACGCATCCTGCATTTCACAGCGTGAGGGAAGATGAACCCATACTATAGGGAAATGGCCAAACGTAAATGTTCGGAAGCGTACCGAACGACGATTGAGAAGGTCGTGCGGACTACCGAACCCCGCTGCTTTCGACAATGACGAGGTCGTCAAGCGGGATTTCAGACTGGTATTCGCGCAGAAAGCGGGCGAATACACGATTGCTTTCCTCTTCAGGCATGCCGTAGAGATCGCGCGCATAGTTCTCGAGCATCTCGCGGTTCCTGATCGTAATTCTTCCCCTTTCGGAACGAATGAACCCATGGCTTTCGAGAACGTGGAGGGCGTCCGTTACACTTGCTCGCCTGACGGCCAGCATGGTGGACAAAAAGTCGTGGGTCAGTGGCAGATGATTGCCTTCTATGCGGTCGTGGCACATCAGGAGCCAGCGGGCGAGCCGCTCCGTTACGGACTGGGTGGCATTGGAAGACGCCGTGTATTCCACCTGCGTTCTTGAGATGTGCAGTGCACAGACAAGAATCTCGAAAAAGACCCGATATTTTTCAAGAAGCGCTTCAAACGACCGCATGTCCATGACAAGGGCTTCGCCGGGAGCCTGTATCACGATTTCGGTCAGGTTTGTTTCCGCGCCAGCGACCGCCCCTGTCGGCACAAATCCCTCTCTCCCGACAAGCCCCGCTTCTGTTTTGCGCTCCGATTTGGTGACGACCACGACGGAGGCAATGCCGGATGACAGGAAGAAAACACGCTCGACGGGCGCGCCGGCGGAAATCAATACATCGCCCAATGCGAGCTTGATGGGCTTACAGACGCCCGTTACGTCACGCCTGATGTCATCTGGCAGAAGAGAAAGCAGAAAATTCTTTTCGCCATCGCCCTCAGCTTGTTTCAACATAACACGTGCCTCGCTTTAATGTCTGATGCCCCCTCCTTGAGCCATCAAAGCGGAAACAATGTTTTCGATGTCTTCCGAACGTCCGGAGAGGACAAAAGGTCCCGGCTCGCTGTCAATAACCGTCTCTGGCACGAAAAAAAGATAAGGAATTGCCTCTTCGTCCAGTTGTTCGGTGAGACGCAGCATGACGTCCGCCTCGTAACGAACGTCAATAATCGCCGCGGCAAATTTGAGAGCGTCTTCACTTTCAATGAAGCTGGCGGAGTAGGGTCCTTCCAGGCCGATCTGGGCATGAAACCACGCCATTCGGATTTCCGATGTAACAGTATCTGTCATGCCAATGATTGCGATGGTGAGGCGTTTAACGGTCTGCATGCTTTACTCCTCGCGCACCATCGGCATGCGTGCCTGTTCCCACCATAACGCCTGAGCAAGACGATTTCAGCCGCCCGGTCACAGAATTTATCAAATAAGCGCGAGGGAAGTGCTGCAATGTCAGAAATTGATCCCGAAAAACAGCGGCCAATACTCGAATTCGAGAGGTAATGATCTGATGTTCTAGCGCCTTGCGGCGGAACAATTGCGCATGAGCGGGGTTGGGGCGTCTTCCGGATTGGAAGGATTTCCTTCTTCGAGATGCGAGCCGGTGTTAGCGAGGGAAGATAAGACAATGACCACCATTCCGCTGATCGGTGCCGGTGCGCTTGAGATTTCGCTGGTCAGCCGGCAGTTTCTGATCGCCGACATGAAAGAGGCAATCTCTCTGCTGGAAGAACACTGGCCGGTAAAAACCGGTGTGCACTATCGTCTTGCCCTCAGGAGTTGCCGACTCGCTCTGTTGCGAAATGGCTCCTCAACCGTTGCGCGGGAACACCTGATTGCCGCGTGCCTGGAGGCGGGCGTGAGCCATAAAGCCGTTTCCACCGATCAAATCCGTCTTTAGGTCAGGTCCATGCGAACTTGTATTCATCCATAGGGGAGGTATCCGATGGCGGGGAAAAATAATGACATGGCTGATGCGCCGCGGGAAAGCATCAGGCCCGAACAGGATATGAACCGACCGTTAAGTGAAAGGCTCGACTCGAAATTCTCGCCCATCGGCATAGATGATGGCGATTTTCGAGGGCGCAAACGGACGTGGAAAACCATGATGGTCTATACGCTGGTCGTATTCGCCCTCGCTGTTGCGATTGCACTCTATTTTCTCACAGGAACACATCCCGGCCGCGCGGTGTGAGGCGAGGCCGGGATGTGTTCCGGTCTATACTTTGCCAGCTGCCAGATCGAGGCTGCCGATCGATGGAAAGCAGACTTCTTCGCTTCTTCGCCGCAAGGGAATATCCACCTGATAGGGCACAGCCACCATCAGTTGCAGGGGGGTGCGCAACCGGTTCGTTGCCGTGGTGTCGGTCAGGGTCAGATGGGCGGTCGCAGCAAGGCGTTCCGCCTCCTGCGTTGGGACCACATTGCTCTCCAGCAGCTTCGCAGCCGCCAAAGCCAGGTGGCGGCTGGGATAAACTGCCCTCATGACCTCAGAGACGACAACGGCCCACCCGTTCTCATGCGCGATGATTTGATATTCGATGCTCTTTTCCATGGTGTTCAAGCCTCCCTGTTCGGTCGCACCTAACCACGATGGGAGAAGCTTGTTCCTCACGTTGGGGCGATTGCGGCAGGCCGGTTTGGCTAAGTCGTCGCGCCAAGGATTTCGCCTATTTTGTGCAGGTCGGAGACGAAGGCGCGGTGCTGTCGATCCGCCTCCTGCCGGTCGCGAAGGCGCAGCAGATAAGATGGATGGATGGTGACGAGAAGGCGTGTGCCGGCCCGCGTCAAAAGAACATGCCCGCGTTCCTTTGTCACGCCGCTTGCGCGTCCCGTCAGCGCGTAAAAGGCCGTGGCGCCCATTGCTACGATAAGGTCTGGCTCGACGAGCCGCAGTTCTGCACCCAGCCACCAGGCGCAGCGCTGCACCTCCCCGCCGTTCGGGCGGGCATGCAGACGTCGTTTCCCACGCTGCTCGAATTTGAAATGTTTTACGGCGTTGGTCACATAACATTGCGAACGATCCACGCCCGCTTCTTTGAGGCATTCGTCGAGCAGGCGACCGGCCGGACCAACGAAAGGCCTTCCTTTCAGGTCTTCTTCATTGCCCGGCTGTTCGCCGACGAGGACTACCCGCGCCCGGGTGTCGCCGTCGCCGAAAACAAGCTGGGTGGCGTTCCTGTAGAGATCGCATCTTTCACAGCTTTCCGCTTCCTTGCGCAAAGCGCCAAGTGAGGGCGCGCTGGCGCTTTCGGGCTGGAAGGCGGGTGGCAGACGGTTTTTGCGTGTGCTTCTTGCCAAGGTGGTGACTCCCCGCAGATACGGCCATTTCTCCCCTGCCGTGACGGTGGGGGTCCACATACCCAATGACCTGGTTTCGATATATGATGCTGCCTGAAAAATGGGCCAAAATTTGAACCTGCGTCCATCTGCGGTGCAGGAACGATCCGTTCTACCAATTCGTACGGAAACGTACTCACTGTTTTCATGGGATTTTCCGCTGCTAATATGACCGCCGCAGGTTGATGGTTTTTCGAGCAAAGGGGCGACCGGGCGAACCGCTATGCTTGGATCAGATTTTCTTGTTTATAACCGATTGTTGAAGACCCTCGGCACAGAACGCCTGTCGCAGCTTGCGTCGCGGCTGGAGCCCGTGGATCTGCCGACGGGACATCGGCTCGTTGCCGCTGGCAAGCCCATTTCTCATCTCTGTTTTATCGAAACCGGTCTTGCATCGACGGTCGTTCATGATGACGGCGGCAAAAGCATTGAAGCCGTGCTTGTTGGGCGAGAGGGCATCACCGGCTGGCCCGTTCTGCTAGGCGCGGAAACCACGCCGGACGAAACCGTCATGGGCGTGGGCGGTCGTGGCTTCCTGATTCCGGCCGCTGAAATACGGCGGGAAATGGAGGAAGACGCGCGCCTGCGTGAGCTTTTGCTGGGCTATATCAACATCTGCCTGCTTCAGGCCAGCCAGCTTGTGCTGGCAAATGGGCAATATGGTCTGCGGGAAAGGCTCGCACGCTGGCTGCTGATGTGTCATGACCGCCTCGATACGGATGATTTGCCGATTACCCATGAGTTTCTCTCCACCGTTCTTGGGGTGCGGCGGCCTGGCATCACCAACGAGCTGCATGTTCTCGAAGGCATTCATGCCATTCGCGCCAGCCGCGGAAATGTCCGCATTGTCAATCGCGGTATACTGGAAGACGTCGCCGACATGACCTATGGCGTCCCCGAAAGAGAATATGAAACACTGATGGCCCGTATGCGGACGGATGATGCCCTTTCAGTCCTTTCGGTCCAGCGCATCGCTGAAACGGACGACTTTCAGTAAGTCATGCTGCTTGTTACGGATGATGATGCATCCTTCGGAAATGTCACGCCCTTGCAGGATCGCCTCGCTCATCAAGGCGCGGGCGTCCTTGCGCGCCTCTTCGATCGCTTGGTCGAGGGAAGGGAGCTCGCTTCCTTCCGGGTCATCAAGGACGTTTTTACCGCTGATTACATTGAAGAAAAATCTTGGCATTGCGGGTCTTCCCAAGGAACGATGGTCGCCGCTGACGCATGGAGTGGCCTATCCCTAGCCAAACTGCCGCAAATATTGCGCCTGTTTTTCAAGCCGTGCGGCAAGTTCGGAAATGCTCATATTCGTCGCGCATAGATGGATGGCGCATTCCAGGAAGTGCAGGGATGAGCGTCGGAGAAAGTCCTGCTGCTGCTCATGCGCCATTCTGGAGATGCGATCGGTTTTTCCGGATTTATCCGTCATCTTCTGTTCCCTCGGTTTGAATTCTGGGTCGCCTAACCAGTGGAGCGTGCAATTGTTTCGAAAAAAATTCCGCTGTTGCCTCCCCGTCTTCGCGGAACATTGCCCCAGCAAAGTGGTTGGGGAGCGTTGAACCCAACCGGAGGCAATGATGACCAATAATTCTCCACGAGACGGTGCTCCCGGCACCACCGACCAATCGCCGCGATGGGAAGGGCCGAAGGAAAGCCGACCCAGAGGCTACATGAAACCCACGGACGACCCCGAGCACGATCGGGATGCTGTCGGTGAAAATCTCAAGGACCCACGGAAGAAGCGTGTTTCCGATGCAATGAAAACCCGCGACGACCAATAGGCCAGCGGCTTGTCCGCTGCCACCCGACGACAGGAGGAATAAATGTCCACCTCGACGAAAACACCGGCAAGTATCCGGCAGGGCGGGCCGGGCTCTTCCCATGAAAACGCAAAGGCCCCACTGGAGATCAAGAAACCTGCGGCAGACAATGACAAACGTTCAAAGAGCAGGGTTTCCGGGGGAGGGGGTGAGCGTGACAGTCACCACACCCATGACCCCGAACGAAAATAATTATCCGCCGGGAGAGAACGATGAAAAAGGCAAAAAAGAAAAAGAAGTGGTCACAGAAGGTGACCAGGGAAAGCGATGCGCTCGATCTTGAGAAGGAGGTGTTCACCAAAGACGATCCTTCACAGATCGCACGTTCGCTGAAAGCTTCGGCGGAACAATCCTCCAGGCGCAAGACCAGCCCTTTCCGGTCTGCAATGTCGATGCTGGTGTTTTACATCAACCGTGCTGGCCGGACGTTGCCCGGAAATCGCAAGGAAGTGCTGGAAGACGCGAAGGATGAGCTTCGCAAGGAATTCGGGAAATCGCGATAGACGCACGGCACTCGCTTTTGGCCCCTATCACGCGAAGCGCGAAGGAGGGCTGGGGGCCGTGCAGCAGAAAATTGCTCCTCATGTAATATTAAGTCCCGGAACTCCTGTGAGCCGCCATGCCCCCGCGAAACGCAGGATGACGACGCGGCGACGTCAACGGGCGCGGCCAGAGACGCTGGCGATCATCTCGAAGGGCCGCCGATCTCTGTGTGGAGGCGCTCGTCGATTGCGTTCATTTGCTCGATTTCGGCGCGCTGGCCGCGGGAAATCTCCGCACAGAGTGCCATAAGTTCCGGATCGGTGATCCTAGCATTTCTGCACATGAGAATGGCGCCGGAATGATGGGGGACCATCGAAGCAATGAATTGTCGGTCGCCGATCAGGGTCTGGTTGCGCGTACCGGTGAAAGCCGCCACGAAGAGAAGGGCAAGACCGGCATGAAGAAATAGGTTCAGCCGCTTGTTCGGATACATCCCACCCATCGTCGCGAGCATGAGGATGCCCATTGGCGCAACCATGGTTAGGGCCATGTAGACCATGTTGAGATTGTTCCGGAAGTCGCCCCAGCCGTCGATCATGGAGAACATCACGAGGTACATAACCACCAGGCTGAGGACCATGTTAACGGCGAAAGCCGCATAGGGATGGCCGGCGGCGTGGGCTTTCCCCTCATGATTGGCGCCGTGATTGTCGTACATCTGGTCCTCCCGTTGCCGCCCAGCGGCTTGCCCCGGAGAGGAGTGCAGCCCTCTCCGGTGATGATCTAGTCGGTGGAGCCAGTCAAAACAGGCTCGGGGCCATAGGGCTAATGCGGCTGCACGCCCGACTGGCTATGGGTCCCGCCGGGACGGGAGATCGCTGCCAATGCCTCGCCCACGCCGTTGCCGTCGGTTTCCACGGCGACATCGCCAAGGGACAGGATCCCCACCAGCTGCTTGTTGCGGTCGAGGACGGGAATACGGCGGATCTGCTGGTCGCCGAGATTGCCGCAGACATCTTCCACATCCTCGTCATCGAAGCAGTATTTCACTTCCCTGGACATGATGTCGCTCGCTTTGGTGTCCGGACCTTTGCCTTCGGCAACTGCGCGAATTGCGATATCCCGGTCGGTGAGCATTCCCACCAACTTTCCTTCCTTGCCGACCGGCAGGACACCGGCATCGATTTCCGCCATGATGCGGGCTGCTTCCTGAATGGTTTCTTCCGCATTCACGACACGCACATCATGCGTCATGACCTCCTGGACTTTCATCGCGGTAACTCCTTCTGACGGTAAATCCTTGCTGCGCACCCGCTTAGTGCTGGGCGTGCTGCTCATTGCGCTTGCGGGTGGCGGCGGCCTTTTTGGCGGAACTGGATCGCTCTGCCTTCGGTCTTGCAGCAGCTGCCTCGCCACCTTTGCGGCCACCCTTTTCGGAAGAGGCGTGGTTCTCGGCATGACCGCGGCCGGAGCCGGATTTCTTGCCGCCGCCGCTTTCCTTGTTCACGGTGGCCCAGGCACGCCGCTCGGCCTCTTTCTCGCCGACGCCGCGATCCTCATATCCTTCTTCGATATGCTCGGCCTTGCGCTTCTGTTTGTCCGTATAGGAAGACTTGTCGCCACGGGGCATCGTGCTTCTCCTCTTGGTTGAAGCGCCCCTAACTCCAGTGATCAAACGATGTTCCCGAGATAACCCAGTCTCCGGCCCTCTCGCTTCTTACCGTTGACAGTCCGACGGAGATCACGCGTTTCTGAAACAGGCCTCGGGCACCATTGACCGGCAACCGGCCTACTGGACCCAAACGCGTCTAATTGCGTCGAATGCCGCGATGATAGAAGGATCGCCCATACGCGCTTCCAGGCAGAGGAAACTCAAGGTCGTCGAGAGCTTCACATTGTCCGCGATGACCAGTCCATGAGACTGCTGTTCATGCAGGGCAATCGATTCCCGGCAAAGGCTTAGTCCGACCCCCGTGCGCGTCATGGCGATCATGGACGCTTCCTGGTCCACTTGGGCCACGATGTGTTGGCGAACGCCAAGTTTGGTGAACAGCCGGGCCAGCATCCGATTATGGACCGATGCGGGTGGCGTGCCGATCCATGGGAGGGAGGCAAGCTGTAACCAATCGGCCCCTCGCACAAAGCTTGCGAGCGATGGCGGAGCGACGACGCAATAGGTCAATTGGGCAAGTGAGCGAGCGTAGAAAAGCGATGCGGTATTCTCTCCAGTGACGTCGGGCGACGGGTCATAGTCCCGTGGGTCACCGAGATAGAAACCGGCGTCGAGCTCGTTGCGCTTGAGCCTCTCCGGCACATCACCGCTCATTCCGTGACGCAACGTTGTTTCTATACCCGGTCCGCTTTCAAGAAGCGCTTTCAGAAAGGCGCCCAGCCGTGTGAATTCAGGATCGATGATCGTGCCGATCCGCAATTTGCCCCGGACCCTCGTCGATAAATTACCGGCCGTCTGACCGAAGTCCGTCAGCGCCGCCAGCACTTGCTCGGCTTTTGCAGCCAACAGCGCACCTTCCTGTGTCAACTCCAAACCCGTCGAGGTTCGCCGGAACAGGGTCAGCCCGGTGTCGGTGGCCAAGCGTTTCAACTGAAGCGTCACCGCCGGCTGCGTGACGTGCAGTTGCTCGGCGGCTCGGGTGACGTTTCCTTCCCGCCCCACGGTAACAAACGCCCGTAATGTTCTCAGATCGATACCTTCCAGCATATTAATTTCACTTATAATGCTCGGTTGAATTTGTCATTGGATTTTACGAGCGAATGTTGGCTATGCATCTAATTAAAGCAGGGAGGGAGCATGGCATGCCACGGCAAAGTGTCCAATCTTATAATTATGTGGCGTTCCATCGCGATGGGGGTGCAACCCGATGAGGACTGGTGGTTCCGGAACTTTCCGCGACGTTTTTGACTACGTTATTGTTGGCGGTGGCTCCGCAGGCTGCCTCCTCGCCAATCGCCTCAGCCGTGACCCGTCAAAACGTGTTCTTTTGCTGGAAGCCGGCCGAAAGGACGACTATCCATGGATACATATCCCGGTCGGCTACCTCTATTGCATCGGCAATCCGCGCACAGACTGGCTTTATAAAACCGAGCCAGATGCCGGCCTGAACGGCCGTTCGCTGCGCTATCCCCGCGGCAAGACGCTTGGCGGCTGCTCATCGATCAACGGCATGATCTATATGCGTGGTCAGGCGCGCGATTTTGACGGGTGGGCAGCGGCAACCGGCGATGATGCCTGGTCCTGGCAAAATTGCCTGCCCGATTTCAAGGTGCATGAGGATCATTACCGGCTGGACGATGGCGCGGATCCGAAGACCGGCGACAACAGCCGGTTCTCCGACATGCATGGCCATGGCGGCGAATGGCGGATCGAGAAGCAGCGTCTGAAATGGGACATTCTCGAATCCTTCGCGGAGGCCGCCGTGGAAGCTGGCATTCCGCGTTCGGACGATTTCAACAGCGGCGACAATGAAGGTGTGGGCTATTTCGAGGTCAATCAGCGCTCCGGCTGGCGCTGGAACACGTCAAAGGCTTTCCTGCGCCCGGCGCGGAACCGTCCCAACCTGACGATCTGGACGCAATCTCATGTCGAGCGTTTGATCCTTGTAAAAGAGGCGTCCGGTCGCAAACGGTGCATCGGTGTCATGGTTGAGCGCCACGGGCAGCGCACGGAGGTTGGGGCGCGCGGAGAGGTTATTCTCTCTGCAGGTGCAATCGGATCACCCCAAATCCTGCAATTATCGGGCATCGGACCCGCCGCACTGCTGAAGCGTCACGGCGTTGAGGTCGAACACGACCTGCCAGGTGTCGGTGAAAATCTTCAGGACCATCTGCAAATTCGTGCGGTCTTCAAGGTCGGTAATGCGAAAACGCTTAATACGCTCGCCAACAGCGTTTTGGGTAAAGCAATGATCGGGCTCGAATATGCGTTGAAACGCAGTGGTCCGATGAGCATGTCGCCCTCGCAACTCGGCGCCTTCACGCGTTCCGATGAAAGCCAGGCCCATGCCAATCTGGAGTATCACGTCCAGCCCCTCAGCCTCGACGCGTTCGGTGAGCCGCTGCACACTATTCCCGCCTTCACTGCCAGTGTTTGCAATCTGAACCCGACCAGCGTTGGAAGCGTGCGGATTCGCTCCGGCAAAGTGTCGGACGCGCCGGCAATTGCGCCGAACTATCTCAGCACCGAAGAAGACCGCGGGATAGCTGCCCAAAGCCTCCGCCAGGTGCGCAAAATCGTGTCGCAGCCAGCGCTGGCAAAATACCGGCCTGAGGAATGGAAGCCAGGTCCGCAGTTCCAGAGTGATGAGGAACTGGCGCGGCTTGCGGGCGATATTGCCAATACCATTTTCCATCCGGTGGGTACGACGAAAATGGGCCGCGATGACGATCCGACGGCAGTCGTCGACAGTCGCCTCAGGGTACGCGGAGTTGCAGGGCTGCGTGTTGTCGACGCGGGCATCATGCCGAAGATCACAAGCGGCAACACCAACGCACCGACGCTTATGATTGCCGAAAAGGCGGCCGGCTGGATCATTGCCGACGCACACGCATAGAAAATTCTTGGGGAGGTTCAAAGAGATGACATCGACCGCACGGTCCACGCTTCCGCTTTCCGGCGTTCGGGTGGTTGATTTCGGGCAATATATTGCCGGCCCCGCCGTCGCCATGATCCTTGGCGATCTGGGTGCGACTGTCGTGCATATCGATCCCCCTGGCGGCCCGCTGTGGCAGAGCCCAGCCAATGCAACGCTCAATCGCAACAAAGCCATCGTCAACATCGATCTGAAGGTGCCTGAGGGCCGCAATCAGGCGTTGGCGCTCATCGCGGAAGCAGACATTGTCATCGAAAATTTTCGCCCGGGCAAACTGGCGGCGCTCGGAATAAATTTTTCAACGCTCCGGCAGGAACGGCCGGAGTTGATCACGCTTTCCATCCCCGGCTTTGCTTCGAACGACGAGGAAAGGCGTGAGCTGCGCGCCTATGAAAGCGTCATCGCGGCAAGCTCCGGCGTTTTTACGGATATGGGCCTCAATCGGGTGCTCATGGGCGTCAACCCGTCCTTCTCCCCGCTGCCGCTGGCCTCGGCCTATGGCGCCATGCTGGCGTCGTCTGCAACAGTCCTCGCCTTGCAGGCGCGTGAGCGCACTGGGCTTGGCGATCACATCGAGGTGCCGCTTGCCAGCGCCGTCATGGAAGGACTGTGCTACAACTCGATCAAGATCGAAGGGCTCCCGGATCGGTATATCACGCAGCGCGAGCAGGAAATCGCCCGCCGCCGGGCCGAAGGCCTGCCGATGAACCTGAGTTACGAGGATCTGCAGGAACTTCTGGATCCCTTTTACAGAAGCTACCTCTGCAAGGACGGGCGGATGTTTTACGTCGTCTGCCCCAGCCACAAGAACCACGCGAAGCGCTGCCTGCAAGCGCTCGGCATCTACGATGAACTCGTGGCCGACGGGCTGACGGAGGAGGAAGATACATATCTTCCGACTTCTGAATGGAAATCCGATGTATCGCTCGGCGTCTACCCTTTGCCCAAGTTCTGGGCCGACAAGATCGCGGCAAGAATGAAGGAGGTGTTCATCACGCGGACCGCAAAGGAGTGGGAGCGCATATTCGGGCGTGGCGGCTTTCCCGGCGCTCCGCAGCGCTGGCTGCAGGAATGGATCAACGACGACCACGCTGAGACGGCGGGTCTTATGATCGATGTCAAGGACCCGGAATATGGGACCATGATCCAGCCTGGGCCGGTCGTCTGGCTCGAGGAAAGCGGCGCTGAAGCGCTCTCTCCAATGCCCCGGCGGTGGGTCGAGTTTTCGACCGCGTTATCCCTGCTGAAGAATGAGAAGACCGAACTTCCACGCATAACCAATCCCGATGATCGCAGCGGTTGGCTACAGGGCGTTCGTGTGCTCGACCTTTGCAATGTGATCGCCGGTCCGCATTGTGTTTATTATCTGGCACGTTTCGGTGCCGAAGTGATCAAGCTTGATCCTGCCTCGCCTCTCTACGATTGCTGGAATACCGTGATTTTCGGTATGTCGCACATGCGCGGAAAACAATCGGCGCTCATCGACATAAAAGCGCCCGAGGGTAAAAAGGCGCTCGAGGCCCTGATAAAGTCGGTCGATGTCATCGTCTGGAATGCGCCCGACAATCAGATCTTCAACATGGGGCTTGATGCCGAGACGCTGAAAACAATCAACCCGGATGCCATTTTCTGTAAACTCGACTGCTTTAGCGGCGTGAGCCGTGGCCCGAGGACCGATTATGTCGGTTATGACGACCTGGTCCAGGCAGCGACCGGCATCATGCTCCGTTTCGGTGGCTCGATGCACGAACCGGAAGAACATGCGCATGTCGGTACGATCGACGTTATGTGCGGATTCGGCGGTGCACTGGGGGTCGCGGCGGCCCTTTACCAGAAACTGAAGACCGGTCGGGTTGGTCGCGGACGGACGTCTCTTTCTGCAAACAGCGGGCTCCTCCAGATTCCATTCTCCTATGACTATCGCGGTAGAAGTCTCTTCAACGAACCTGCCGGTCGGTACGTGGCGGGATATGATGCCCTGACCCGCTTTTATTATACCGCTTCCGGCGACTATCTGCTGTTCAGCTCAAATGAGCAGGATGTGCCAAAGCTTGACTGCCTGGACGACTTCAAAGGAATAGCCAGTCTGCCGAAAGACGAACGCGACGCATTTCTTTCCAGTATTTTTGCCGGCGATACCTCTCAATCGTGGTTGGAGAAGCTCCAACGGGAAGGTTTCGGAGCGGTGATTTGCGACAATATCGACGCGTTGCGATCCCGCTATTCACGGCAAGCCGACGGGACGAACGGTGTAGACAGAGGAAGTTATTCTTTCTCCATTTATGCAGACCATCCAAGCGGCCACGTTGTGACGCAGCTCGATCCCTGTGCCATTCGCCCCAGCCGCAGCTCGATCGTCTCTCCGCCGCCGGCGGAAAAATACGGTGCCTCAACCGTAAAGGTCCTCGAAGAGGTCGGCTATACGGAAAAAGAGATCGAGAAGCTGCTTGAGGACGGTGTTGCGAGCCAGAGCTGGAGCACGGAGTATCTGCCGAGCTGAAACCTCGAAGCTCGGTCGGAAACCGATAACGTTGTGGAAAATGGCAGGATTGCCCAGCGAGCTGATCAGGCCATGCGCAAGCATCCTGTCCCACGGTCGTCGAAGGTGACCTATGACAGGATTTGAAGAACCGAAGCGAAAAGCATGTTGCATCCCGCTATGCTATGTTCAGGTTCAACATGCTCTGCCTCGTTATGACTGAGACCGTCGCGGCACGGCACAAAAATCATGGCCGATGGTGCGACCCTGTTCATGAAAAGTGCATCGTGAAATGCGCCTGACAACATGCGTTCGGTCGAAAAACCGCGCTCCCGCGCGGCGCGGCCCAATGCCGAGACGATGCCATCCTGGAAATTCGCCGGCGGCATGTCGAATATCTGTCCAATCGTCGCTTCGCATTTTTGGTCCATCGCAGCGTCGTGCACGATCGCGCGGATTTTGCTCTCCATTTCGTCGAGTGTTTCTGATGAGGGATGTCTGATATCGACGGTGAAAGTCACGGATTGTGGAATGGCGTTCACGGCACCGGGCTGCAACGCCATTCGGCCAACGGTGAACCGGGCCGCAGGATCCAGCGGCATCATGGCGGGGAAAAGCGACCCCAGCGCATTGACCGCGGCATGAAAAGGATCGCGTCTATATGCTAGGGCTGTTGTGCCGGCATGAGCAGTCTGGCCGGTGATTGACACCTCCAGCCAGCGTGTACCCTGTATGCCCGTCACAATCCCGATGGGCACGCCCTGTTTTTCAAGGGATGGACCCTGCTCTATATGTACCTCGACAAAAGCAAAGACCGGAAAACCAAGATCGCGCATGGTCGCTTCCGGCAGGCTTTTTAGGGTGGCGTCAAGCTCACCGGCAAAACCGGCGCCGTCATCCGTTGCCGCAAGATGAAGCCAGTTTTCGGGGATATTACCGGAAGCAAAAGCCATGGAGCCCATGCAGCCGGGAGCGAAGCGGCAGCCTTCCTCATTGGTGAAGGCGACCACCTCAATGGGGCGCTCCGTATCTATTCCGAAATCTTCGAGCGTTTCGAGAACCTCGAATGCCGAAAGCGTTCCCAGTGCTCCATCAAACCGGCCGCCTGACGGCTGGCTATCCAGATGGCTGCCGATCAGAAGCGGTGCAAGGCTCTCGTCGCGGCCACTCCTCCGAATGAAAAGATTGGCAAGGGGATCCTGAAACACGGAAAACCCCCGATCAATGGCGAGTTTCGCCAGCAGTCGTCTCGCCTCACGATCCAGTGCGGTCAACGCCTGCCGGTTGACGCCGCCCTTTTCAGTCGCGCCGATCGCCGCAAATCGATCGAGATTTGCCAGCAGTCTTTCGCCGTTGATCGAAAGTTTTGCCATTGCTGTCTCCTTTTCAGCCGTCGAGGCCGGGCTGAGCCGCTGCAACGAAAGAACGTACCCGGGACAGTTCGACCGGGTTCCACCAGACGCCGCCTTCCTTCAGCGATGACGCCACGATTACGCCATTGGTGCGTTTGAGGATTTCGATAATATTGCCTTCGTTGACCCCTGAGCCGACCAGAAGCGGCAGATGCGTGGCCGCGCCGATCTCCTCGATCTCTTCAAGAGACGCGCTGTTTCCGGTCCGCTGGCCTGTCGCTATGACGGCATCGGCGTCGAAGAAGGCGAGATCGCGCGTCAGTTCATCAATGCTGCGATCCGCGGTGATGGCGTGGGCGCCGTGCTTCACATGGCTGTCGGCAAAAACCTTGATGTGCTCCGCCCTTAGCAATGAACGGTAGCGCATCGCCTCGGCTGCACGTCCCTCCATGAAACCCTCATTGGCCACATAGGCGTTTGCCCATTGATTGACGCGGATAAATTTCGCCCCGCCCGCCATGGCGATTGCAAGGGCAGGGATGGGAGCATTGGCCAGCACATTGATACCAACGGGCACGCCGACGGCGCGAACGATGCGGTCCGTCACCACGCTCATGAAGGCTGAGGTTTCCGGTCCGATATCATCTGGTTTGGAGAAGGGAACGTCACCGTGGTTTTCGACGATCAGACCGTGCATGCCGCCTTCAACAAGGCGTTCGGCGTCGCGCATGCACGCATCGTAGATCGCATCCATGCTTGCGTTCCGATAACGCGGCGCTCCGGGAAAGGCCGGGCAATGTATCATGCCGATCAGCGCCTTGTTGCGACCGAAAATTTCCTTGATAGCATTGGCCGCGTTGTCGGATATGGTCTGCATTTCAGTCCCTTTCGAAAGTTTTCCATGCGTGCCTTTGTTGTCGGCAATATCGCACTTGATGAAACCTATTCCATTGCCGCACTGCCGGATGCGGGCGCTTCAATCTTTGGCGAGCAGGCCTCGCGCAGTCTCGGTGGCAAAGGCTGCAACCAGGCCATTGTTCTTTCGAGATGCGGTGTCGAAACCACGCTCGTCGCCGCCGTCGGCAGCGATGAGCGTGCGATTGCGATCGAAAAGGCACTCACCCGCGAGCGCCTGACACCAAAGCTCATTTCCGTCGATAGCCCCACCAGCGATATCTCCATCATCCTGACCACCCCCGACGGTGAAAACTCGATCATCACTACCCGTTCGGCAGCGGCAGCGCTCGATCAGAAAGCTGCCTTGGACGCCCTTGCCGTCGCCGTCTCCGGTGACCTCCTCGTTTTGCAGGGCAATCTTTCGGAAGAAACGACCCTTGCCATTCTCAATGCGGCGAGATCGAAGGGACTAAAGACGGCTTTCAATCCGTCGCCGCTTCAGCCCTGGTTTGCAAGCGTCCTGCCGTTCATCGATATCGCCGTCCTCAACCGCCTCGAGGCCGAGGCGCTGACGGGTGAGAGAGGGTCCGATGCCGGAGCGTGCCTGCTGCGCGCCGGTGTCGGCCTCGTCATCGTCACGCTCGGCGGACAAGGCTGTGCGCTCGTGTCCGCCGAAGGCGCTATCGAGGTGCCGGCTGCGCCCGCCACAATCGTCGACACCACGGGCGCCGGCGATTGCTTCACGGGTGTTGCGCTCGCCTCCGCCATGCTTCGCGGCGTCGCCGTGGACGCGCGTGCCCTTGAGGATGCCTCAAGGGCCGCAGCCATCACGGTTGGCCGTCGGGGCACGCAGGATGCCTTTCCCAGTCGTCAAGAACTGATGACCATTTTGCAGGCGTAGCCGCTCTGGTCACGGCTTTTCCGTCAGCCAGCCGAGAATGTTCTTCCACAGCCGCCCATAGCCATCCCATTCGCAGAAGGCTGGAGAAAGCCAGTGCGGACCAATGTCGGATGTCCATGCGGCCGTGCGGCCCTTGCCGAACCGACCGGTGACGAGCAGCGGATGGGAACCCTGATCTTCCGGCAGACGTGCAACCACCTCGACATCGGCGCGGTCACGCACCTCAACCTCGTTCACCCCCAGCAGAAGTGGCCATTCGCCGGAAAGGCCTGCCACGGTTGGATGGTCGGGTTTCAGAATATCGGCCGTCGAGCCCTCAGGAATTTCCACGCGATCGTCCCATGGAAGGCAGGTGACGGGCAACGTATCTTCCACCGGCGTGCGGCGCCAGCGGGCCTTACCATCAATACCCTGAAAGGAAAAATAGCCGCCGACCATCAGCAGGCCGCCGCCCTTTTCCACCCATGCCTTGATGAGCTTCAACCGGTTCGGCACGGTTTTGGACTGCAGCCAGACGGCCGGCGGCAGCAGAAGCGAATTTGCACCGATATCCGAGAGAATGATGACGTCATAGGTATCTAACCCCGCCATCTCGAAGGGAAATTTTTCCACCGCATCATGGGCGGTCATGTAAGTCAGCTCATATTCGCTGCCTTCCAGAGCCTTCACCAGCGGTTCTGCACCCAGATGAAAGGTGACGCTGCCAAATTGATCGAAGCCCTTGTAGTGGGTGGCGGAGCTGACCCAGCTTTCACCGACGAGGAGCACTTTTTTCGTCATGATCTTTCCATTTCCATAGTTTCGTCAGGTCTTCGCCTGGAAGACCGAGCGCGGGTTGTCCCGCATGAGAGTTTGAAGAGTGGCGTCATCGAGCCCGTGCCGCTTCAGCCGCGGCAGGAAGTGTCTGAGGATATAGGCGTAGCCATTGCCGCCATATCGGGTCAGCATCATTTTCAGGAAGACGTCATGAGACAGCAGAATGCGGTCGAGGTAACCGCCCTCCGCCAGCGTGACAATCGAACGGGCGGCATCCTCGTCGCTGGGGCATTGCACCTGCTGGTCGGCGTAGAAAAAATCCATACCGATCATGTCGTATTCGATGAAGGCGCGGCGATCTGCGAGTTCGCTCTGGTAGGTGATATCCGCGTGGGACGGGTTCATGTGACAAAGAACCGTATGGTTTAGATCGGCGCCTTCATCCGCGACGATGTCGAGAACCCTGTGTCCCAGCCGAAGCCATCCCGGCAAATGAACCATCAGGGGAAGGCCGGTGCGGACCTGCGCCTGCGCCGCTCCCCGCAGGGACTTTTCCTCCGCTGCCGTGAAATCCGCGGAGACACCGATTTCGCCGATCAGACCGATGCGGACATCGGTGCCATCGACACCGTGGAGCGCTTCGTGCACGATCTCGTCGGCTATGGCTTCGACCGTGAGCCCGGCCACTTTTTCGGGGTGGGAGGACGCAAGGTAATAACCCGCTCCCATCACGACGTTGAGCCCGGTTGCCTCCGAAATCCTCCGCAGCGCCAGGGGATTTCTGCCGATGCCTTGGCAGGTCGGTTCCACGACCGTCTGTCCACCGGCGGTCGCGAAATCTTTCAGTTCCGCAATCGCCAGGGGTTCGTCGTCGAGCGTGATATTGTGCTTGTTGACGAATGGGTCCTGACGCAACTCGCCGAGGATTTCCATGCAGACAAAGCCTTCGGCAAGATATTGTCTCTCCGGTGTCCTGGGGGCGTGCCACCAGCAACGGCAATCGTTGAGGATGTGCTCGTGCATCAGGGTCACGCCAAGCTGGTTCGCAGCGATTGCGCCACGCACGGTCATGATCTTTCCCGACCGGATATGTCCCTCAGAGAGTTCCGTGGTCATCGCATCACCCCTTTCTCTTCGCGCCGAGGCGGAAGTTGGCGGTGAAGATGCGCGTGTTGAGCCAGATTGCTGCGAGAATGATGGCGCCCGTCACGATCTGGGTAAAGAAGGGAGAGATATGCATGAGGATAAGGCCATTGCCGATGACGGCGATGGTCATGGTGCCCAGAACCGTGCCGAGAATTGTGCCGCGACCGCCCATCAACGATGTGCCGCCCAGAACCACCGCCGCAACCACCTGAAGCTCGAAACCGACCGCCGCATTCGAGGATCCCGACCCCAGCCGTGCTGCAATCATGAGGCCGGCAATGGCCGAGGCCACGCCCGCAGCCAGATAGACCGAGGCGAGAATCCATTTGGCTGGCATCCCGACGCGGCGCGCCGCTTCGGGATTGGAGCCGACGGCGACGACGCGACGACCATATCGGGTGCTGGAAAGCACGATATAGGCGATGATGGTAACGACGACGCCGATCAGGGCAGGAACGGGCATGCCAAGGAAATCACCCCTGCCGAGGTAAAAGAAACCGGGCGCTTCCGGTATCGGCACGGAATAGCCCTGCGTGATATAGAGGGCAACGCCGCGCAGGATGGAGAGGCCTGCAAGCGTCACGATGAAGGCTGGAATGCCCTGATAGGCAATGAACCAGCCCTGCACGAGGCCAAGCCCGCCGCCGAGCACGAGCATGGCGACGACAACCAGCGGCCAGGGGTAACCGGCCGCAAGCAGGATCGCCCCGACGGCATTGATCAGGGCGACCATGGAGCCGACGGACAGATCGATACCGCCGGTGATGATGACGAATGTCATCGCGACTGAGACGATCAGGATGGGCGCGGCCTGACGGACCACGTTCAGAAGATTGCCGGCCGTCAGAAACGTATCCGTGGTTGCGGAGAAGAACAGCATGCAGAGGGCAAAAAAGGCGGCGATGGAAAGCACCTGCGCATTTTCGGCGAAAAAGTCCGAAAGCGGCGAGCCTTTGGCGCGTTCAGTATAGACGGTCAATGACGTTGCCCTCCCACGATCAGACGCACGAGATCCTCGAGGCTGGTGTCGTTGATCTGACGCTCTGCCACCTTGGTGCCTTCATACATGACGGCGATGCGGTCGCAGACCCGGAAGAGATCCTGAAGCCGGTGGGTGATGAGAATAACCGACACGCCCTTGGCCTTGACGCGATTGATGAGCGAAAGCACGGCTTCCACTTCCGCAACGGCAAGCGCCGATGTCGGCTCGTCCATGATCAGGACTTTCGGATTGAAGGAGGCCGCCCGCGCAATGGCGATTGCCTGTCGCTGGCCGCCGGACAGTTTCTCCACCTTGGAGGTGAGACGCGGAATGCGGATTTCCAGTGCATCCAGCATCTTGCGAGCTTCTGAAAGCATGGTCGGCCGGTCGAGAAACGGACCTTTGGTAATTTCGCGCCCGAGGAAGAGATTGCCCACGACATCGATATGGTCACACAGGCTCAGATCCTGAAAAACCATCTCAATGTTGCGGTTGCGGGCATCGGCAGGGCCGGAGAAGCGAATGGCTTCCCCTTCCATTGTGATCGTGCCTTCATCAGGGATATAGGTGCCGGAAATCACCTTGGTGAGGGTAGATTTACCGGCCGCATTGTCGCCGACGAGACCGAGGCACTCGCCGGGAAAGATATCCAGATCGACGCCGCGAAGCGCCTGATGCGAGCCAAAGGTCTTGCGGATATTGCGCAGGGAGATACGCGCTTCACGATCGGGCTGCCGGGAGAGAAGATCTCCCCCGGCGCCGTCGACAGCGCCTGTGTGCTGTCCGGCCGCAATCATTTGAAGACCGCACGGTAGGGTTCGACATTGGCCTTGGTGACGATGGTGACCGGCACGGCAATGGTCTTTTCCACGGTGCCGCCATCGGAGACGGTCTTGAGGGCCTTGACCGCCGCTGCACCCATGGCGGAAGGATCCTGCTGGATGACGCCTGCGACATAACCCGCATCGATGCCTGCAATCGCCTGTTTGGTCAAATCCCAGCCAAACACCTTGATGTCTTTCTGTTTGCTCTGGCTTTCAACGGCGGCGACCGCTCCAAGAAGAGCCGGTTCACCGGTGGCATAAATTGCGGTCATATCAGGATTGCCGGTGATGAGGTTTTCCGCTGCCGACAGTGCGGTGTCCTGAACGTTCTGGCCATCGACGACACCTGCCGCCGTGATGCCGGTCTTGTCCTTGATCGTGTCTTCAAAGCCCTTCTGGCGGATGTTCTGGATGAAGGAGTTCAGCGCACCGACGACGCCAATCTTGGCTTTGCCGCCCATGTCGGACTTCACGTAGTCAAGGAAGAATTTTCCCATGTCGGCGCCCGCTTTGCCGTTATCCACGCCGATCTGCGCCTTCTGCGGACCTTCCGGCAAGATGGCGTCAATGGCGACAACGGGAATATTGGCGGCGGCCGCCTGCTTTACGGCCGGCATGATGCCATTGACATCGATGGCGACCACGGCAATGCCGTCCACCTTCTGCTGGATATAGGTTTCAATCGCGCTGTTCTGAGCGGCGGGGTCATTGTTGGCGTTAAAGATCACCAGCTTGACGCCGGCTTCCTTGGCGGCTTTTTCCGCGCCTTCATTCATCTGGTTAAAAAACAGCGCCTGCTGGTTGATCTGAACCAGGGCGATCGTCTTTTCGGCGGCGTTGGCGAGACCAGCAGACAAAGTCGCGCCGGCAAGGACGGTCGCAGCCAGAGCTGCGGAAAAATATCGACGTTTGAAATTCAGCATTATCGTTCTTCCTCTGTTGGTTTCGTTGCTTTTTATTAGATCGCGGGCGGCGCAACGGATTCACGCACGACGATTTCGACGGGCAAGAGCTCCTCTGACAGCAAAGGAGGTTCCTGGTCCGAATTGGTTTCGAGCAAAAGCGACAGGGCGCGTTGGCCAATGGCGCTGACAGGCTGGCGAATGGCGGTGAGCGGCGGCGCAAAAAGATGCAGCGGCCCGACGTCGTCGAAACCTATCATCGACACGTCCTGCGGGATGCGCACGCCTTCGGAACGCAGAACCTCGACAAATCCGATGGCGATTTCGTCCGAACTGGCGAAAACCGCCGTTGCCGGTCGCCCCTCATCCAGAAAGCGGCGCGCGGCAGCCCGGCCAAATTCCACGGTATAGGCGCCGCAATATCTGGAAATCGAAAGCTCTGCCTCCGCCACCCGCTCGGTGAGAGCAGATTTGAGGCCGCGAAAACGACGCTCCGTACTGATCATGTCCTCTGGTCCCCCGACATAAAGGACACGTTTATGCCCATGCATGGCCAGATGCGCGCCCGCCAGGCGACCACCCTGCTCATTGTCGCAGAAGAGTTTCGGCACGGTGGCGCCGGGCACGTCTTCATCGACCACCACGACCTTGCCGGTGGTATTGATCAGCTCCGCCAGTTCGTCGGTATTGGGGTGGTTCGTGATGAAAACGAGCCCATCGACATGATTGCGGGCAAGCAGACGAAGATAGGACAATTCCCGACCCGTACGGTTCAGCGTGGCGAAAAGCGAGAGGGCAAGTCCTCGCCTGTCGGCTTCTTCTTCGACGGCCGCAACGAGCATGCCGAAAAACGGGTTTCCAATATCAGGAACGACAAGGCCGATCGTGTCCGAGCGCCCTCGGCTCAAGCGTCTGGCATGGGGATTGGGCACGTAATTGAGTTCACGGATAGCGGCCTCGATGCGCGCTTTCGTTTCTGGCGGCAGCTCCAGCGTGCCGTTCAGAAGCCGCGATACGGTCGCAACTGAAACGCCTGCCGCCAAGGCGACATCTTTGAGGCTGGTCGCATGGTTCCGCGCCATCACACTCCCGCTTTCTGTTCCACTCTATCGGGTCTTTTCGACCTCTGTTCGGCTTGTAAAGCGATTTACTAAACCGGTTTACAAAGAAGTCTAAAAGCTCGGCCGAGTCAACACGGTTTTATAACCTCTTTAAAATTTGTCTGTTTCACCGGAGCCGGATCGAAGTGGAGATAAGGCGGCGCTTACCTTTGCCTACCAAGCATCTTCGTAGATTCTGGCGGCATCGGACAGCAGCACCGTCCGTGGATTGTTAACCAGCAGGCGGGTCTGTTCCATCGCACTTTCCGCCAGCAAGGCAAGCCCGTCTTTTGGTATCCCAACATCTCTCAGTCGCACCGGCAGGTTCAGGCGCCCGGGGAGCAAGGCCAGCCCTTCCAGGAAGCCGGCAAGTCGGCCGGACCTGTCGGCAGACTCCAGCTGAGGAAAAAGACATGGCGCCAATTCCGCATAGGCATCCCCGCACACCGTTGCGTTGAAACGCAACACATGTGGCAGGACCAGGCTGTTGGAGAGCCCGTGCGGAACATGATAGAGGCCGCCAATCGGGTAGGCGAGAGCATGAACGGCCGCAACCGGCGAATTGGCAAAGGCCTGACCGGCCAGCATCGCACCCAGCAGCATGGCCTGTCTGGCAACCATCTCGGCCCCGTTATTCACGGCGATCTCGATATTCGCTCCAAGAAGCCGGAGCGCCTCTTTGGCAAGGGTGCGGGAAACAGGATTGTTGTTCGCACTGGCGGAGGTGAACGCCTCGATGGCGTGGACCATGGCGTCAATTCCCGTCGCCGCAGTCACCGCTGGAGGAAGGCCGACGGTCAGGCTTGCGTCGAGGATCGCCGCATCCGGCAGCAGGGTTGGCGACACCACGCCCTTTTTCTGATGTGCATCCGTGGTAACGATGGAAATCGGCGTGACTTCCGATCCGGTACCTGCCGTCGTCGGCACCAGCACGAGGGGCAGGCGTTCCCCGGTCACCTTGCCGACGCCGTAAATATCACCGAGTGCTTCACCGCTTCTGGCCAGCAGGGCTACGAGTTTCGCGACATCGAGCGATGAGCCGCCACCGATGCCCAGTATGCCGGTGGCACCGAAATCGATTGCACGCGCTACAGCGTCGTGGATGACGGTTTCCGGAGGATCAGCGACAACGCCGGTGAAGATCGATGTTTCGGCTCCGCCCTCCGAAAGGCTCGCAAGGGCGGGTTGAACAAGCCCAGCCCTGACGACGCCATCGTCTGAAATTACCAGGACACGCGACCCGAGCCCGGTCTTCAGCTCCGAAAGCCTTGCGATACTGCCGGGGCCTGCGATTATCTGCGGGACAGTCGCGAATGTGAACGTGGACATCTTATCGGTCTCTCACTGATGCCATTTGACGAGAGGCTGATAGTGATGTGGTTGACGCATGACGACAAGATCCTTTCGCCGGACAATGTTCGTCGGATAGGGTGTATCGAGGTTGGTGGTAGAAAGCGGTTCCGCCCGGGTGTGGGGAGCCTCAAGCCCGGTCAGCGACAGTTCCGGGAAAACCAGAATGTCCGGCGCTGTCGTCGCCCTCGCTTCTGTGGCCAGTGCGGTGATGCGGGCGATGTTGTCTGCGATCACGGAGGAGGGGGCGAACTGGGCAACGGCCGCGCGCGATTTGCGCCCGCGCGGGATCGGTCTGCACGAGTTCACCGAAATCAAGGGCATCGTCGGCTTCGGAGATTGACCGTTACGACCCATCTCGTATCGTGACGCGTTCATCGGGGACTCGCCTCGAAATCGGGAAGCGTTAAACCTTCATCCCCATCGCGCCGTGCCGACAGCGATAACAGGGCCGGTTGCCTGACCAGTCGGCGAGCCGCCGAAAGGTTCGACGCTGATCGCGAAGGTGGTGCCTTCGGTGATGCTGTTGCGCATGTCGGCGGGGATTATAAGATCGCCATTCGTGCCGGGCTGGAAGACGCCGAGCGAGCGGGTCTTGCCGCCATCCATCACCAGCCACAGTTCCAGCGATTTTTCGTCGGTCTTGCCGGTTGCGACAGGCACAATGTGCATCCGTCCGGATTCCGCATCGTAGGAGGCGAGGAGATTAACCTGGCTGTCGGTCGTTGCAAGTTCGGCCACCAACGGAGTGGCGCCCTGCCATTTTTCGGGGAAGGCGGCGTAAACGATGGCGGCCACGGCGGTTGCGCTGGTGGCAACCGAGATCCAGCGCCAGAAGGACGCGGAATTCCAGAGGCTGCCATTGGTATTGACGGTCCTGCCGCCGAACAGGCGTTCTTCGATACGCGCAAGAACAGCGGCGCTCGGTGCCTGCTCCTGGTAATCGGCATTGAAGTCGGAAAATTCCGCCTCCCAGCGCTGCACCAGCTGTGCGAAGGCCGCGTCGTCCTGCATGCGTCGTTCCAGTTCACGGCGCTTTTCGAGCGGCAGCACGCCCAGGACATATTCACCGGCGAGGATGTCGTCGTGCGAATGCTTGCCGCCGCTCTGTTCGCCCGTTGTCATCGCTGCATGCACTCTCTGAGTTTGAGAAGACTGCGTCGCAGCCAGGTTCTGACCGTGTTGAGCGGCACCCGCAATTCTTCGGCGAGTTCGAGATAGCTCAAGCCCTCGACATAGGCCCGACGCACCGCCTGCGCGTGTACGGTCTCAAGCTCGCGCATGCAGGCTTCGATCCTGCGGCCTTCATCGGCGAGAACGATCTGCTGCTCAGGATCGCGGGCGCTCTCGTCGGCAAGATCGTAGGCTTCCTCGATGTCGTCGGTTATGGGCTTGCGCGCGCGGATCGTGTCTATTGCATGATTGCGGGCAATGGCGGCAAGCCATGTGGCGGGTTTGCCGGCGCTCGCGGCAAATGTCCGGGCCCGCTGCCAGACCTTGATATAGATTTCCTGCAGCGCCTCCTCGGCTTCCGTTCTGTCACGCAGGATTTTCAGGCAGATCGCGAAAAGCTTCGGACTGGTTGCCTGATAAAGCGAGACGAATGCTGAACGATCACCCATGCCGACGCGGTTAATAAGGCTTGCGATCTCTGTGCCCTGCATTCGAACCTTCCTTGCTGCGCCTCCTTTATAGGATCGTATTTCGCAGGAAGACAAGAGATGCATGCTCATGCTGCGAACCTGGCAACGACTGGGCCGCAGGGTTATCGCACTTAAGCGGCCGGTAAGAGGGGATGTCGTCATCACAGGCCCGTCGGATTTTCCAGCGGGCCGACCAGCCGCACCGTGAGGAAATAGCCGATTGTAGCCGCTGCCGCGGAGACGAAGGTTCCCCATAGAAGATCGGCGACGGTCAGGGTCGTGGACCAGCTTTTGAGCGTCGCCTGATTGGTCAGGTCGTAAGTGGCATAGGCCATGAAGCCGACCACTGCGCCATAGAGCAGCGCGGTCGTCCATTCTCCTGTCTGAAAGGCCGGGCGAACCGCAAGAAAGGTCAGGCCGGCGGCATAGATGAGGTAAAAGACGACCGCCGGAGCAAGCCGAAAGTTTTCTGCCAGAAGATCGCCGATGGCCGGGCGGTAAAGGCGCGACGCCATCGTGCTCAACCAGATGAAATCAACCACCAGAAAGGCGACGAGGGTAAAAAGGTAGGCTGCGACATAGGTTTTCATTGGTGTTTTCCTTTGCAGGGCATCGATAAGGGAGCGACGATGGCGGGCGAAGCAACGTGTAGATGTGGCTAGTTGATCCTTGTCCAATTTATGCCTTTGCACAGCAGACCGGCGACGATACAGCCTTTCGTGGTCATGCCGTTGCCGTTTATTGTCACTGTTATCCTGTAGGATTTATCCCGCTGGGGGTCGAAAGCGGTGCCGGAATAGCTGCCTGCCTCTGTCTGCTTTATGTCCATGATCAGCCGGTCCCCGGCCTTTTCCTTCGGGGTGCCCGGCTTGATCCAGGTGTTTGTGGCACAGATATTTTCACCGCAGGGCGCAATCAGTACTTTCGCCTTGCCGTCTCCGCGTGCCCAGTTGCCGTCGATATCGGCCGCCGTCGCGCTGGACGCGGCCAGCAGTGGCCATAGGACGGAAGCAACCGTTAATCTGTTGATCATCATTGTCTCTCTCCGCAGTTTGGTCCCGCCTTATCTGTGTTCGATCGTGTAGAAGCCCACATTTATGCTCCCTTCGGCAAAGCCCGCCTCGCAATAGCAAAGGTAATAATCCCAAAGCCGTCGAAAGCGGTCATCGAAGCCGAGCAGGGAAATCGCCTGCCACCGCGCATGAAAACGCTGGCGCCACTCGGCGAGCGTGAGCGCGTAGGACTGGCCGAAAAGTTCCTTATCGGTGAGCTTAAGGCCGGTTTTGTCGACCGCTTTTTCGAGCGCGGCATCTGAGGGCAGAAAGCCGCCGGGAAAGACGTATTTCTGAATGAAATCCGCCTTGCGCCGATATGTATCGAAGCGGCTTTCTTCAATCGAAATGATTTGCAGCACCGCACTGCCGCCCGGTTTCAGGCATCTTTTCAGCGTTTCGAAATAGCTCGGCCAATAGGCCTCGCCGACTGCTTCGAACATCTCGACGGAGACAATCCTGTCGAATTGGCCGTTCAGGTCGCGGTAATCCTGCAGCCTCAGATCGATGCGGTCTGTGCTGCCGGCTTTTTCCACCGCATTTTTTGCCCATTTTAACTGGGAGGGGGAGAGAGTGATGCCGGTGACGTTGGCTTTGGCCTGCGTGGCAAGGTGAATGGCGAGTGCGCCCCAGCCGCAGCCGATCTCCAATATGTTCTCGCCGCCGCTCAATTGCAGTTTATCGACGATACGTTCCAGTTTTTTCAGTTGTGCGGCTTCGAGCGTAGACGTCGTGTCATCGAAAATCGCCGAAGAATACAGCATGGAGGGATCAAGCCACTGCCGGTAAAACTCGTTGCCGAGATCATAATGCGCTTCGATATTGCGGCGGCTGCCGCGTCTGGTATTGGCATTCAACCCGTGCGCAGTGCGGTTGAGAAGGCGCATCGGCAGGCTGCCGCGCATTGACCTTGCGAACGCCTCGCGATTTTGGGCCGCAAAGCGGATCAGCGCCGTCAGATCTGGTGTGGTCCAGTCGCCTTCGATGAAACCCTCGGCAAAGCCGATGTCGCCGTTCAGCAGCATTCGCCGGATCGCGCGCCAGCTATGCAGGACAAGGATCGCCTCGCTGCCATTCGTTGCGCCGGATCTTTCAATGATGCCGCCGCCGGGAAGAATGACATGTAATCTTCCCCTGTCGATATTGCTCAACAGCCGGTTGATGAGCCACATGCCTGGGCTGATGCGGTCGTTCAGGCGCGTATTCTTCGCCGATAATTCCGTGAGATTGTCAAACGGGGTCATGAATTTTGGCCTCGATTTGCGACGATGAAGGATGATGGAAGGAGACTGGACCGGCAGGCGGCAGCGGCCGTTTTCTGAACTGCACGCCTTTCAGCCAAATTTTCAGGGCCTCCCAATGAATGCCCAGAATGACCTTGAGCGTCAGGAGGGGAATGGCGAAGAAAGCTTTCAGAAGCGCACCGTCCGTCAATTCGACACGCCGGGCCAGATGCCGGGCGGTCAGGATCAGGCCGTCCTTGTCGAAAGTATCGATGACGATTTTCAGCCTGTCGCCCGGCGGGGCGACGCGGAAAACATAGTGGAGATCCATGTCCATGAATGGAGAGACATAAAAGGCCTTGTCGCATTGCTGGACGATCTCGGTCGATTTGCCGGCTTCCACCGGGATCAGGTATGAGTGTCTCTCGCCAAACGTGTTGTCCACCTCCCAGAGGATAGCTTTGAGCGACAAGTCGCGCCCGTAGCAGAAGAAGACACTGAGTGGGTTGAAGGCCCACCCAAGCAGGCGCGGCATGGTGAGCAGACGTATCGGGCCTCCGTCCACTGCCATGCCTGCCGCCGTCATGGCTGCCTCGATCTGCTGGCGCAGCCCGATGGCGCTGCGGTTGCCGCGGTCCCTGCTGTGAAACGAGAACAGGTTGAACCGGTCTACGGAGAAAAATCGCAATTTCCGGTCGAGCACGTTCAACTCATCGAGGTCGAGGAGCAGCGAATAAATCCGGTAGGCGAGCTTATGGGTTTTCGGCTTCAAGCGCGCATGCGTTACATGGCCGGGAAAAAGCGCCGAGGTGAGGGGAGGCGTCATGCCATCGCCTCCATGATTTCCGTGTCTGTCGCAATCGTCGCCAAATCCAGGCGGATGATCCGGCCGTTGTCGTCAGCAACCTTCCATGGACGGGATACGCCGCCAAGATCTTCGGCGACGGCAAGGCCGGCCTGAAGACCATCTTCATGAAAACCGGATCCGAAATAAGCGCCGCAGAACCAGGTGTTTCGCAGACCCTGCAGGGCCCATAGCTCCTGACGCGCCTGTTCGGTGCCAGCATCAAAAACCGGATGGTGATAGGTTTCCTCGGCGATGATTTTTCCTTGATCCGGTTCTCGCTCCGGGTTCAGCGTTACGAAAATGTCCGGGGTTTCACCCAGCGGCTGAAGTCTGTTCATCCAGTAGGTAATGCTCGGCAGGCTCGTTTTAATGCGCGTGTCGGCCACATAGTTCCAGCTTGACCAGGCAGCGCGGCGGCGCGGCATGAAACGGCTGTCGGTGTGAAGCACGGCGCGGTTTTGGGTGTAGGCAAAAGCGCCAAGAATGCGCCGTTCGGTGCGTGTTGCATCGGCGAGCATGTCGAGCGCCTGATCCGCATGGGTTGCTATCACCACATCATCGAAGCGCACGGCTTTGCCGTCCGCAGTGGTGATTTCGACGCCGTCCGGCAGGCGGTGGATGCGCTTCACCGGCGTCGAGAGGAGAATTCGATCTGCAAACGGCGCCGTAATGCGTTTCACATATTCGCGCGAGCCACCGACGACTGTGCGCCAGACCGGCCGATTGCGCAGCAACAGCAGGCCGTGATTGCGGCAGAATTTGATGAAATGCGCCGCCGGATAACGGCCGACCTCCATGGCCGGCGTGGACCAGATGGCCGCAGCCATGGGGTAAAGATGATCGTCGCGGAACGCTGAACCGTACCGGTTGCGGGTGAGATATTCGTCGAGAGACAGATCGCCCATCAAATGCAGGTCGCGCGGGGCATTGCGGTAAAAGCGCAAAAGGTCAGCAAGCATCGCCCAGAAACGTGGCCTCAGGATGTTGGACTTCTGGGCCAGCAGGCCGGGGCCCGTTCCGCCGGAATATTCGAAACCGCCATCATTCAGAGAAACGGCGAAAGACATGTTCGAAGCTGCGGTCGCCACGCCCAGTTGCTTAAAAAGCGCCGTGAGATTGGGGTAGGTCTGCTCGTTATAGACAATGAATCCGGTATCGACATGGACTTGTCCGCGGTCTGTGCTGAACGTCACCGTATTGGTGTGGCCTCCGATGCGGTCAGCCGCTTCGAAAACAGTTACATCGTGTCGTTGCGACAAAAGCCAGGCCGCCGACAGACCGGAAATTCCCGTTCCGACGACGGCGATGCGGCGGCTTTGTTCTTTTTTCGCTTCGGTGTCGACCATTTTTCCTCGCTATCGCGCTGCCAATCCAGTCCTGGGGACCGCGACATGTACGAGGAGGCCGCCCGATCAGTTTCACCGGCGCACCGATTTTTTGAAATTTTGTCCGGCGCCTGAAACTCTTTTGCGGGTCCGCTCGTATTTGCCATCACGAAACCCGACCTCAAACCATTCAAAATGGCGAGCGAATTAGTGATGTTTTCTGTAGTCCTGGCGCTTGCCATTCTCATGTCGCTTCTGATGGCGGGTGCTTGGGCGTTGCAGAGAGCAACCGGTTCAAGCGGCTGGATCGACACGGTCTGGGCGGCAACTGTCGGGTTTGGCGGAATTTTCGCCGTTGTTTTCGCTGGTGGAGACGGCTGGCGGCGCGGTGCTGTACTTTTCCTGGTCGTTGTCTGGTCCCTGCGGCTTGCCGGCCATATCGGCATGCGCACGCGAGGAGCCGGGGAGGATCCCCGCTATGCAAAGCTTATGGAGCAATGGGGGAGCGCTGCCGCCCTGCGGCTATTCATCTTCCTGCAGATACAGGCAATCGCCGCTTTCGTGCTCGTTCTTGCGGTCTATCTTGCGGCAAGCAACACCCATGTGTTTCCGCGTATGGTTGACGTTATCGCCATGGTGGTTGCCCTTGGCGCGCTGGCAGGCGAAGCGCTCTCCGACGCCCAGCTCTCGAAATTCAGAAAGACCGCAGCGGCAAAAAACAGTGTCTGCGAAACCGGCCTGTGGCGTTATTCCCGTCACCCCAACTATTTTTTCGAATGGCTTTTCTGGTGCGGTTTTCCGCTGCTGGCCATTCAGGGGCAGCCCTTGTCATGGGTATCGCTCGCGGCACCGGCGATGATGTACTGGCTGCTTGTCCATGTCTCCGGCATTCCGCCGCTTGAAGACCATATGTTGCAATCGCGCGGGGAAAAATTCCGCGCCCTTCAAAAACGCGTCAACGCCTTTTTTCCGGGGCCGCGCAAGAACGAGGACAGGCCATGAACATGCTCGCACTCGCCATCAACGCCGCCGAGCGCGCGCCGCTCAGCGACGGCGTGACGCTGGCCGGAATAGATATGCTCTGTGCACGAACGAAGCGGCGGCTTGCCGCTATTCCAGCGGATGCGGAAGAGGTTTTCGCGGCGGATATGGTAAAGTTTCCCGTCGCCAGCCATACCGACGATGCAAACAAACAGCATTATGAAGTGCCAGCGGCATTTTTCGCGCTCGTTCTGGGAGAGCAGCGCAAATATTCCTGCTGTTATTATGACGATGCCACGACGACGCTGGATGAAGCTGAAAATGTTGCTTTGGCCCAGACCTCGGCCCATGCCGGCCTTGAGGACGGCATGGATATTCTGGAACTCGGCTGCGGATGGGGTTCGTTATCCCTTTATATGGCCGGCCGCTTCCCAAATGCGCGCATCGTGTCAGTCTCGAATTCCGTGTCGCAGCGCGAATATATAATCGGTCGTGCCCGAGAACGGGGGCTTTCAAACCTTTCTGTCGTGACGGCCGATATGAATGATTTTACGACGGGAGATCGATTCGACCGTGTCGTATCGGTGGAAATGTTCGAGCATATGTCGAATTGGCGCGTGTTGTTCGAGCGTGTTCACTCGTGGCTGAAGCCGGACGGCAGGTTTTTCCTGCATGTGTTTAACCACCGCGACCGATCCTATCGTTTTGACCACAACAATCCTGCCGACTGGATCGCCCGGCACTTCTTCACCGGCGGCATCATGCCGGCCTTCGACCTTCCCCATCGCTTCAGTCAGCTTTTCACCGTCGAGCAGGAGTGGCGCTGGTCAGGGTCGCACTATCGTCGGACAGCGCTCGATTGGCTCGAAAATTTCGACAAAAAAATTGACCGTATCCGACCCATTCTGCAGCAAACCTATGGCGCCGACGCCCGGCTGTGGGAAAGGCGATGGCGATTGTTCTTCCTGGCGACCGCCGGGCTTTTCGGGCATGAGGGCGGTGACGTGTGGGGTGTGGGACACTACTTTTTTAAGAGGGTTTAGTGTTACCCCCACACAATCGGCGGCGTCACGTTCTAAAAACCGCGCTCGAAACGTTTGCCAAAACGAACGTTTTCTCTCAGTGAGGCGTGCAGACCGGAAGCGAGGATTCTAACGGGGCATCGAGGAGGTCCTTATGACGATTTCACTGGCAACTTCCCTGACAATCGAGATGACAGGGAGGGGCGTTGTTCCGGGCGAGATTTCCGAATTATGACCGGGCCTGTTTAATCGCGGCCTTGAGGCCTTTCTCATCCAGAACACCGGGATAGATCGTCTTGCCGATGACGAAGGATGGCGTGCCGACAAAGTTGAAGGCGAGCGCCTGGCGATAGTTTCGATCGAGCAGCGCGGAGATTTTCCTGTTGTTGCTGTTCACCGCCGCGGCGATGTCTTTCATCGCCAATCCGGCGCCGGTCAGAGCCTTTTCGACATCGTTTTCGGAAATACGCGCCTTTGTTTTCATCAGCGCTTCCATGGCGATTTCATATTGACCGATCTGGGCGGCCCCCAGTACCGCTTGCGCCGCGAAGACTGATGCGCCACCAAAGATCGGCCAGTCCTTCAAAACAAGCCTGACGTCGCCGTCATTGGCGACAACCTTTTTCACCATGGCATGTGAAGTCTTGCAATAGGGGCATTGATAATCGAAATATTCGACAATCGTGACCTTGCCTTTGGGATTTCCAAGCACGGGTGCGTCCCTGTCGAAGAACACCTCCTCCGTGCTGACCTGCTGTGCGAAGCCGTCTCCTGCAGACAACAGCGCTCCGCTAAAAGCCGCCAGTCCGCCGGCAATGAAATCGCGTCGTGAAAACATCAGAATTCTCCTTGTTGGATTATTGGGATGCCGGCAATGCGGCAGGATTGATCGCAACGTCGTTCACGGACGCGAGCCCTGCGCCCTGCGAGCCGATGCTGCCAGATCTGCGGCCGAGAATTCGCCGATCAGCCGCGTTGCTTCCGGCTCGTTTCGGTTGCTGTCGAGAAAAACCATCGTGGGCGGGCCGACTACTTTCAATGTCGAAAGCAACGCCTGTTTATTCGCGTCCAGTTTTGTCAGGTCCAGGCTGACGAGGTTCACTCCCTTCAACGCTTCAACCACATCGGGTGCGGTTAAAAGTGAGCGTTCGATCGTGCGGCAGGTCACGCACCAGTCGGCTGTGACATAAAGGAGTGTCGGTTCCTGTGGCGGCGAGCTGTCGAGCCGGGCTTCCAGGCTTGCGATGGAGGAAACCTTCTCGAAGTCGCTTTTCTTTATCGATGCGAGCGATCCGGAGCCGCTGGCGGAACTCAGCGGCTTCAGGGGAGAGAGCGGATCCGTTGCACCGATGCCGAGACCGATGAAGATCAGAATTGCCCAGATGATGGATGCGAGACCCGTCGTGCGGGAAAGCACGCTCACACCGGACTTCGGATCGCCGGTCCCTGCACCGAAGGCAAAAACGCCGAAGGAAAGGGCAAGTATTGCCCATCCGAGCAATGTCAGCCGTTCCGGCATGAGCGGCGTTGCCAGCCAAAGCGCGGTGGCCAGAAACATGAAGCCGAAAATCTGGCGCACTTTTTCCATCCACAGCCCTGCTTTCGGCAGCGCCTTGCCGCTTGCGGTCGCCATGATGACGAGGGGAATTCCCTTGCCCAGTCCAAGGGCGAATAGTGCGGCGGCGCCGATGACGATATCGCCGGTGCGGGCAATGTAGAGAAGCGCACCCGCCAGGGGAGCCGTGACACAAGGTCCGATGAGCAATGCCGAGGAGAAGCCGAGCAGCATCGCGCCGGGAATCGTGCTAGCACCCTGCGGCGATTTCGCGAACCGGGCAGAGATCACGGCTGGAAGCTGAATGTGGAAAAGGCCGAAATTTGCGAGCGCGAGGACGGCGAACAGGGTGGATATCGCGGCTACGGCATAGGTCGACTGCAGTGCGACCTGCAGGTTTTGCCCTGACCATGCGGCGGCCATTCCCATCAGCCCGAAGGCGGATGCAAGCGCAAGCGCATAAGACAGGGACAACAGGAAGCCGCGCCGCGCGGTCAATTTTTCCCCTTCCCGGGCGAGCAGGGCCGCAACGATAGGATACATCGGGAAAACGCATGGCGTGAAGGCGAGCAGCAATCCGAAACCGAGAAATCCGGCAAGAAGCAGGATCAATCCGCCATCCGCCAGCAGCAGATCGACCGCTGTCTGCGCGTTATCCTCCGCCAGTGAAAATCCTTCCTGTGTGGCGTCCATGGAGACGCCGGCCGAAGCCTGTGCGGCTTTGGCGAAGCTGTTTTGGGAAAACACACCTTCAGCGCCCACGGTCAGGCTTGCCATATCGACCGTTTTGGTGGTCGGCGGATAGCAGAGCCCCTTGTCCTTGCAACCCTGATAGGTAAGGCGGAATTTTGCCGGCGCTTCGGCGACCGATGCCGTTGCGGTCTTGTAGAAAATCTCGGTAAAGCCGAAACTGGGGTCTTCTTTCATCTCTCCGGGGAGGGACTGGATTTCCAGTTTGCGGCCGTCCTCGCCTTCTGCGCTCAGATAGTCACGGTAGAGATAATAGCCGTCATTGATCGCCCAGCGAATGATGGCGCGGCCGTCGTTTCCCCGCTCGACCGTTGCCTTGAACGCCTGGTCCATGGCAAGTGGTGTTTCCATCGCGGACGCCGGGGAGACGACCCTGAAAAGCGCCAGGATCACAAATGTGAACGCCAATATGCGCATCCGGCATATCCTTTCATGTATTCTTCCATGCCGGGACTGATCTCGCCGGGAGCTTAAGGCAGGCTTAAGCTGGTGCGCGCATGGCAAGATTGGATGGACCGCTTGCGGAGGCGTGATTGCGAATTCTCATTGTCGAAGATGATCCGATCCTGCTCGACGGGTTACGGGAAGGTTTGAAGCTGAGCGGCTTCGTCGCGGACGGCGTGACAACGGCCGCCGACGCGTCGGAGGCGCTGGCGACGGATAATTTCGATGCGGTCGTTCTTGATCGAATGCTGCCGGACGGTTCCGGGCTGGATGTCCTGAACGGCTTGCGTCGCAGTGGAAACCGGATTCCCGTCCTGCTCCTGACGGCCAAGGATGAGGTTGGAGACCGCATCGATGGTTTGGATGCGGGCGCCGACGATTATCTTGGCAAACCTTTCGATCTGGATGAGGTTGCCGCCCGTCTGCGGGCGATCATGCGCCGTGCGGCCGGGCGGGCGAGTGCGCAGATCAGCCTGCGAGGGCTGACGCTGGATCCCGCTTCGATGCAGGTTCTTCGGGATGGGTCGACCGTAATCCTGTCGCGCCGCGAGTTCTCGATCCTTCATGCGCTGATGGAAAGTCCGCAGGCAATTCACTCCAAACAGGCACTGGAAGAGCGTCTCTACGGCTGGCAGGAGGATGTGGAGAGCAATACGATCGAGGTGCATGTGCATAAGCTGCGCGCCAAACTTGGAAGTGCCGCCATCGAAACGGTGCGCGGAGTTGGCTACAGACTGGGGATGCCCTGATGCGTTCGATCCGGTTGCGGCTTTTTGCGATCCTGCTGGCGACGACGGGAGCCCTCTGGCTGCTTGCCGTCATGTGGACCTATTTCAGCGTGCAGCATCAGGTCGAGCGGGTGCTGGACGCGCGACTGATGGAAGCCGCCCGCATGGTCAGCTCGCTACTTACCGATCATCATATTGATGTGGCTGCCGCCGTGGACGACACGAAAGCCACCGACGCCGCCTCGTCGTTCGATCTCCAGGGGGACTACCGACGACAGCTCTCCTGCCAGATATGGTCGCTTCAGGGGCAACTCGTCAGCCGGTCGGAAAGTGCGCCGCGTGAATCGCTAACAGACAATCGCGACGGGTTTAGCGAAACCATCGTCGATGGTGTGCGATGGCGTGTCTTTGCGGTTGTGAATCCGAACCTCAATGCCCGTGTTCTTGTGGGCGACAGTCTGGAGATACGCGACAGGCTGGTTGCCGATGTGGTCAAGGGGCAGCTCGTTCCGGCCGTTGCCATTTTGCCGATCCTTGCGGTGCTGATCTGGCTGAGTGTTGGACAGGGGCTGGGACCGCTCAACAGGATCGCCATGTCGCTGGGGTTGAGGTCTGCGGATGAACTGCACGCCATCGAAAACAGGGACACGCCCAGTGAAATCAAGCCATTGCTTAGATCGCTGAACTCCCTCTTCCTGCGGGTGGAGGCAGCCCGTGAGCGTGAGAAGACGTTTATCGCCTATGCCGCCCACGAGTTGAAGACCCCGCTTGCCGGATTGAAGACCCAGGCTCAGGTGGCGCTGCGGAGTAAGGAGGATGATGTTCGAGACAAGGCGCTGGCGCATATTTCGACGAGCGTTGACCGGACCGGGCGTCTTGTCCGCCAGCTTATCGACCTGGCGCTTGTCGATTCGGCGGATCGCGGCGACGGGATCGAGACGGTGCGGCTCGCAGGGATAATGGAGGACATTCGGTCCGATCTTGAAGCCCAGAGCAGCAGGCGTGGCATCTCCGTGAAGCTTCGCATGCAACCGGATGAAATGGTGACCTTGAGAAACGTCAATCTCCTGCGTCTGGCCCTGCGCAACGTGATCGAGAATGCGATTCAGTATTCGCCGGAGGGCTCAAGCGTTGAGATTTGTGCACTGAAGAACGGTCCCAAGGTCGAAATCGACGTGACGGATCAAGGGCAGGGCATAAACCCGGAAGAACAGGCGACTGTCAGGGAGCGGTTCAAGCGAGGACATTCGGCCCATGGCGAAGGCAGCGGCCTTGGCCTGGCGATTGTCGACATGGCGATGCGAAAGCTCGGCGGGGAACTTGATTTTCGTCAGGCTGATTCCGGTTTCGTCGTGACGCTTATTCTGCCGCAGGAGTGACCGGACTACGGTTTAAGGCAGCCTTAAGGTTGGAGCTTCAGCCACGTTTTATAGGCTCCAACCAATTCCAGCAGGCTCCCATGATTCGTCTAATTGTTTCTCCTCGCAGGCCGATGGCCGTCGCGTTGACAATCTTCCTCACCGCTTGCGCAAGCAATGCCGACCGTATTCCCGGCGCTGCGCCGCGCCCTTCCAATGAGCGTGTCGAAGATCGGGAGGCAGCCCCGATCGGAACCGACCCGGTGCTTATGTATGGCGAAAAGACGGATGCCGGTTTTCATATTGCCGGCGTTAATACCGGAAAAATGAATCCCGAGTTCGTGCGACAGGTCGTAAGCTATGCCACGGACGAAAAGCCCGGTACGATCATCGTCGATCAACGAGCGCGTTTCCTTTATCTGATTCAACCCGGCGGTAAGGCGATCCGATATGCCGTGGGTGTCGGCCCTGTTGCGCGCGCCTTTGACGGTGGCGACGCGATTATTGCGAGAAAAGCTGCCTGGCCTCGGTGGATCCCAACACCTGAAATGGTCGCAAGGAACCCCGCGCATTACGGCCCGAATAAGGACGGAGTCGATGGCGGCCCGTCGAACCCGATGGGTGCCCGAGCGCTGTATATGCATAAGGATGGCAGGGATACATATTATCGTGTTCACGGCACGAATGATCCAGGCTCAATCGGCAAGGCTGTATCGGCCGGCTGCATTCGTCTTCTGAATCAGGATATCATCGACCTCTACAACCGGGTAAAGCCCGGTGCCCGGATCGTTGTACAAGGATAGGGTGGAGCCGCTTGATAGCCTGGCGAAGTTCCAGAGGATTCCGAAGCCCGGATTAACCTGACGCTACAGGCTGAGACCGGGAAGAACGGTGCGGATGTGATCGCCCAGCGCCCTGGCTGCCGACGATGTCTGCGTATCGGCAAACTCGATGGCAATGCCGATCGTCGGCAGGGGTGGTAGCCCGCTTTTGACGATATGAAGGTCGGCTGGAACGGCTGTCCTTGTCAGCACGCTGATGGCGTGGCCGGAGCGCGCGATTGCGATGAGGCCGGAAAGGCTGTTGCTGGCGAAGGCGACGCGGTAGCGGCGATTGGCGGCTTCCATGGCGTCGCACGCCGCGCGGTGATCCAGCGTCACGGGCGCGGAGAGCGCCAGCGGCAGCACATCCTTGGCGAGGAGATCCGGCTCCGGCCTGTCCGCCACCCAGACGAAGCTTTCCCTGCGGAGCACGTCGCGGTGATCCGGATCGGATTGCGAAACCAGCGCCATGTCGATCTGGCGGCGTTGCAGGAGGGGGCGCAGTTCCGTCGTGGGCGCACAGACCATGCGCAGATCGACTTTCGGGTAGGTGCCGAAGAAGCCTCTCAGCAGTTCCGGCAGGAAGGCGATGGAATAATCTTCAGGGCAGCCAAGGCTCACGGTTCCCTGCAGAGTCGCCTCACCCATATCGGCAAGGATTTCATCATGCCGGGCAAGCAGAGCGCTGGCATGGGCAAGCAGTCTCTCGCCCGCCGCAGTTACGCGCACTCCCGAACCCGTTCGCTGCAGCAGGGTATGGCCGACCAGCTCTTCCAGCCGCTGCATCTGGGTGCTGAGCGCGGATTGGGTGCGTCCGATCTGCGCTGCGGCGACGCTGATGGAGCCGGCGCGAGCGACAATGATAAAGTTCTTCAGCAGCGTAAGGTCGAGCATGGCGATATCAAAATTATCGATATCGGAGTAAAATACTATCAATTGGACTGAGGTGGCAATGGGTTGTTATGTTTCCGCAAGATAAACTCTTGGGGAATATGCCATGGACAAGCTTGCGAAGAACTTCGCCTCGCTCAATGACGAACCGGCTTTCTGGGAGGCCGCCAATAAACATCTGACCCGCTACGGACCGGCCTTCGAGGAGATCATCGTCGAACGGGCTGAGGGAAGTTTCGTTTATGATGCGGATGGGCGCGCAATTCTCGATTTCACCTCCGGCCAGATGAGCGCTTTGATCGGGCATACCCATCCTGATATCGTCGCCACCGTCAACCGGCAGATGGCATCGGTCGCCCATCTCTTTTCCGGCATGTTGTCGCGCCCGGTCGTTGACCTGGCGGCGCGGCTTGCGGCGCTTGCGCCGGGTCTCGATCGCGTGCAGTTGCTGACCACCGGGGCTGAATCCAACGAGGCGGCGATCCGCATGGCGAAGCTTGTGACCGGCGGGCATGAGATCGTCGCTTTCGCGCAGAGCTGGCACGGCATGACAGGCGCTGCGGCCTCCGCTACCTATAGCGCCGGCCGCAGGGGTTATGGTCCGGCCACGGCCGGTTCACTCGTTATTCCCGCGCCGAATGCCTATCGTCCGCGTTTCAAGAATCCCGATGGATCGAATGACTGGCAGGCGGAGCTCGACGATGCCTTCGAACTGATCGATCGCCAGTCGACCGGCAATCTTGCCGCCTTCATTGCTGAGCCGATCCTGTCGAGCGGCGGTATCCTCGAACTGCCGGTCGGTTATCTCGCTGCGCTAAAGAAAAAGTGCGGGGAGCGCGGCATGCTGCTCATCCTCGATGAAGCCCAGACCGGTGTTGGCCGGACCGGGCATATGTTCGCCTTCCAGCGCGATGGGGTGACGCCCGATATCATGACGCTGTCGAAGACGCTCGGCGCCGGCCTGCCGCTTGCGGCGGTGATGACGAGCGCAGACGTCGAACAGAAGGCCTTCGAGAGGGGTTTCCTGTTCTATACGACCCATGTTTCCGATCCGCTGCCGGCGGCTGTCGGCGTGACGGTTCTCGATGTGGTGGCGCGTGATGGTCTGGTGGAACAGGCGATTGCCCGCGGGAACCGTTTGAAGGAGGGGCTGCTCTCGCTGCAGCAGCGGTTCGAATGCGTTGGAGATGTGCGCGGGCGCGGGCTTTTGCTCGGACTTGAAGTCGTCGCCGACCGGCATACGAAAGCCCCGGGCTTCGAACTTGGTGCGCGCATCATGCAGGAGGCGATGTTGCGTGGCCTCAGCATGAACATCGTCAAGCTGCCCGGCATGGGCGGTGTCTTCCGCATTGCGCCGGCGCTGACGGTATCGGATTCGGAGATCGACCTTGGGCTGGAGATACTGGCGGATTCGATCGAATCCGCACAGCTTGCCCGCTAGGTGTGACCGGCATTTGCCGGAAAAGTCAGTTCCACCCTTGCGCCTTCGCCGGGTCTGGAACTGATATGCGCTTCGCCGCCGCTCTGGCGCACGAAGCCGTAGACCATCGCGAGGCCGAGACCTGCACCGCCATGGTCGCCCCGCGTGGTGAAATAGGGCTCGAAGGCCTTGTCCACGGCCTCCGGCGTCATGCCGATGCCCTCGTCGGTGACGGCGATCACCAGCGTATCTTTGCCGGAGGCGGCCTGGATTGAAATCAGGCCGCCATCGGGCATGGCGGCTGCGGCGTTCAGGCAGAGATTGAGGATGGATTGTTCGAAAAGGGCCGGGTCCAGCGGTATCGAGGGAAGATCGCCCTCGATATCGAGCGCGATCCGGCATTTAGGGCCGACGGCGATTTCGAGAATATCGGCCATGCCGCGCAGCAGGCTTGCGACATTGATGACGCTTGGATGAATCGGCTGCTGGCTGCCGATGGTAAGCATGCTGCTGGCCAGAGACCGGCCGCGGTCCGCCGCCTTGCGGATGCGGGCGATGTGCCGCTTCTGGCGATCGTTGAAACCGGCTTCCCGCTCCAGAAGTCCTAGACTGCCGGTGATGATGCCGATCATGTTGCCCACCTCGTGGCTGACCTGATGGGTCATGCGCATGATGCCATCAAGCCTCTGGGCTTTGACGGCTTCCGCTTCCTGACGATCGAGAGCGGTCACATCGCGGGCGAGCAGCACGATGCCGCCATCCGGCTGGCGTGACATCGATACTTCAATCACCCGCTGATCGTCTGTGCGATGGCGAAGGACTGCGCGGTCGAGCAATTCCCCCGGTTCTGCGTCGAAGGGCAGCAGAGCCGGGTCGATTTCCGGGATCGGTTCGACAAACCGGCGAAGCGGCAGTTTTCGCGATGAGCCGGAGCGTCCGACGAGTTCGATGATGCGACGATTCATGGTGATGGGCCGGCCGGCCGGATCGAAGAGCGCAATTCCCTCGTTCATGGTGCGGAAGGTCGAGCGGATGGTGCGGGCTGCCGCTTCGGCCGTACGCCTGAGGCGCGAGACGCGGTCGACGCTGTCATGGAAGGCGCGAAACGCATCGAGCAGCCGGATCAACTCTGTCTCGGGACCGGTATAGGCGGGCGGGCCGACATCCTTATCCCCCTTGGCAAGGGCATTCATGCCGTTGGAGAGCGTCACGATCCCGCGCGAGACACGCATTACCGAGCGGATCGAGAAGATCGCCACGATGAGAACCAGAAGTGAGGCGACGGCGACAATGATCAGCAGCCGGTTGAGAGCATCGGAAGTCGAAATCAGGTCTTCGTTCAAGCTGCGCGCAACCGCATCGCCCTGGGTTTCTGTCACATGGGAAAGATCCCGCGAGACGGTGTGAAGGCGGGAGACCGAGGCGCGGATGGCGAACATTTCCAGAAGGTAACGGCTCTGGGCTTCGAAGACCCGCTCATAGGGCTGCAGCTCGGCCACGGGCAGGCGCTCGCCGGGATAGCCCTGCTGGCGCGCCGTCGTTTCCGCCACGTAGCGGCGGCGCAGTTCGCCAAGCTGGAAAAGGCTGTCGGATGCGGATGCGGCCTGTACGATGCCGTTCATTCGCCGGCGCAGTTCCGGATCGAGGATGCCCTGACCGGTGGCGATTTCGCCGAGCGCCGCTGCCGCTTCCGCCTTGTGGCCCTGTGCCGCATCGGCATCCTTCGCAAGATCGAGCGTCTGTTCCCGGATGATCTGGAGGAGTTCGACGATGCGTTCGCTGGCAAAGCCACGGGTGATCCGTTCGCCGCTGTCCGGTCCTGTCATTTTAAGCAAAATATCGACCTGCTGGACCACCGAGCGGCTTTCGCTGGAAACGCGATAGGGCGAGGCGGCGTTCATCAGGAACGGTGCGCTGGAGACGAGATCGGAGACCTGCCGCGAGACCAGCGACGCCTTGGCGAGGCTTGAAAAGGCCTGCAACCCATAGGCCGCCATTTCATCGCGGGCGCGCTGCAGGCCATAAATGGCGATGGCGGAAAGGCTGAAGACGAGGAGGCAGGTAAAGACAATCGCAAAGGGCAGGCGAAAGGCGATGGAGGAAAGGAAGGAGCGGCTGATCACGGGGAAGGCTCGCCCTCATCGGTGTGGAGCACGTAACCCTTGCCGCGCCGCGTCTTGATATGGCGCGGCAGGTCGGGATTGATCTCGATCTTGCGCCTGAGCCGCAGCACCAGCACGTCGACATTTCTGTCGATGTAACGGTCGCTCTCCGAACCCAGCCTGTCGAGAATCTGGGAGCGGCTGACGGGCTGGTTGGGTGTTTCCGCCAGTATTTCCAGAAGCGCGAATTCGGCGGTGGTCAGTGTCCGGCTACGGTCCGCGAGGCAGACGGCGCGGCGTGCATCGAGATCGATTGCCCAGTCGCCGAGGCGAAGCGCCCCGCGCCCATGATCGCTGTCCTTCTCCTGTTTCAGCGAAGGGATCGTTCGGCGTAGAACAGCTTTGATCCGGGCCGTGAGTTCGATGGGTTCGAAGGGTTTGACCACATAATCGTCGGCTGCGGTCTCAAGCCCGAGAACCCGGTCGGCGGCGCTGCCGGCGGCAGTGACCATGACGATGCCGATGTCGATCTGGCTGCGCAGCCGCTGGGCGAAGGTGCGTCCGGATGTGCCCGGCAGATTGTGATCGACCAGCACAAGCTGCATCCTGTCCCTTGCCAATATCTCGTCCGCCTCCTCGGCGGAGCGCGCGCAGGTGGGCAGCCAGCCCTCCGCCTCGATGAGGTCCGAGATGAGCTCGGCCATATCCGGATCGTCCTCGACGATCAGAATGCGAACCTTCTGATTAAGCACTGCACTTTCCTCCCGCCATCATCATAGGCATTGCGGCGGCGATCTTCAAAGGCTCGCTGGTTATCGCCCCTGTCATAATTGTAATATCTGTAATCTTGTTCGGCGGTGCGGTGAAAGATTGGTAACCATTCTTCGATTGCGGTGCGGACAGGATGTGACATGCTGTAGGTGGAGACTGGAACGGGGAGGTTCCGGGCAGGGAGGCTTAATTGAAAGCATTGACCGCACTTGCGGCGAGCATGGCTTTATGGCTGTGCGGCGCAGGGCATGGCATGGCCGAGCCGAAGTTGAACGTCCTTTGCGGCGTCGACGAGGCCTGGTGCGTGACCATGCAGCGGGCTTTCGAAGCCAGGGCCGGTCTCGAGATTTCGATGGTGCGCAAGAGCACCGGCGAAATTCTCGACCAGATTCGGGCCGAACGATCCCATCCCACTGTCGATGTCTGGTGGGGCGGTACTGGCGATACCCATTTGCAGGCGGGGTCTGAAGGGCTGCTGGATGAATACCGGCCTGTCCATCAGCAGGATTTGCTGCCGTGGGCGCAGAATTTCTCGGTGATGTCTGGATCGCGGTCTGCGGGAATTTATGCCGGCGCGCTGGGCTTTGCCTATAATTCGGAACTGCTTGCGAAGAACAATCTGCCGGCGCCGACCTGCTGGAAGGATCTGGCGAAGGATGTCTATCGCGGCCATATCCTGACCGGCAATCCGAACTATTCAGGCACGGCCTTCACCATGCTGGCCACTCTCGTCCAGCTCTTCGGCGAGGAGGAAGCTTTCGGGTTCGTGGCGAAGCTCAACCAGAACGTCGTGGGCTATACCAAGGTGGGTGCTGCACCGGTGAAGGCGGCGGCGCGGGGCGAAGTCCTGATCGGAATTTCCTTCATGCATGATGCAGTGACGCAGAAGACCGAAGGGTTTCCGCTTGTTATCGTCGCCCCCTGCGAGGGCACCGGTTACGAGATCGGGGCGGTCAGCATCGTCAAGGGCAACCGCAATACGGCACTTGCGCAGGATTTCGTGGAATTTGCGTTGAGCCCGGAAGGGCAGGCGACCGGGGCCGCGGCCGGCCAGAACCAGGTGCCTTCCAACGCCCGGGCGACATTGCCGCTGACCGCACCTGACATATCGATGATCAAGATGGTGGATTACGATTTTGCCACCTTCGGACAGCCGGAAGAGCGAAGTCGGCTATTGAGCCGCTTCGACAGCGAAATCCACCCGAGCCAGACCCAGTAGGGCCAAAACCAACATCCCGAAAAAGACAGCGCGCGCGCCGCAGAGCGCCGCGACCGGCAGCGCCATGTCTGCGCGCGGCCCAAGAATTCAGACGCAAACTACAGGAGGATAACGATGCGACTGACGATACTTTCCACCCTGCTTTTTGCCGGCACGGCACTCAGCGCCGTTTCCGCGCAGGCGGCGGGCGAACTCAACCTGATCTGCTCGGCCGATGTCGTCATCTGCGAACAGATGAAGGGCGATTTTGAAAAGTCACACGACATCAAGGTCAATATGGTGCGTCTGCCTTCGGGCGAGACCTATGCCAAAGTGCGTGCGGAAGCCCGCAACCCCAAGACCGACATCTGGTGGGCCGGCACCGGCGATCCGCACATGCAGGCGGCGTCCGAGAACCTGACGCTCGAATACAAATCACCGATGCTGGACCAATTGCAGGACTGGGCCGTGAAGCAGGCGGAAAGCAGCGGTTACAGGACGGTCGGCGTTTATGCCGGCGCGCTGGGCTGGGGCTACAACACCGAAATCTTCAAGTCCAAGGGTTACAAGGAGCCGAAGTGCTGGGCCGACCTGCTGGCGCCGGAACTGAAGGGCGAAATCCAGATCGCCAATCCGAATTCGTCCGGCACCGCCTATACGGCGCTTGCCTCGCTGGTGCAGATCATGGGCGAAGATCAGGCGATTGATTATCTGAAGAAGCTCAACGCCAATATTTCGCAATATACCAAATCCGGCTCGGCACCGGTCAAGGCGGCGGCACGCGGCGAAACGGCGCTCGGCATCGTCTTCATGCATGATGCGGTGGCGCAGACTGCGGAAGGTTTCCCCGTCAAGTCCATCGCGCCCTGCGAAGGGACGGGTTACGAGATCGGCTCCATGTCGATCATCAAGGGCGCCCGCAACCTCGACAACGCGAAGACCTGGTACGACTGGGCGCTGACGCCGGAGGTGCAGTCGCGCATGAAGGATGCCAAGTCCTTCCAGCTGCCCTCCAACAAGACGGCGGAAGTGCCGAAGGAAGCGCCGAAGTTCGAAGACATCAAGCTCATCGACTACGACTTCAAGACCTATGGCGACCCGGCCAAGCGCAAGGCGCTTCTGGAGCGCTGGGACCGCGAAGTTGGTGCGGTCGCCAACTGATCTTAACTCCGGCGACAGGCATCCCGGCTTTTTTAGCCGGGGTGTCCGCCACTCTTTCATCGGCATGAAATAAGCGAGGTCGGCCATGACACGTGGCAATCGCAGGCTGGACATCGTCCTGGCGCTCGGGGCTTTTGCCCTCATTCTTCTTCCCTGGTATCGCATCGAAGGCGGCTTTTTCAGCTTCCGCTGGCTTTCCGGATTTTTCTCTTCCGCCAGCAATGCGCCCGGTGTGCTGCAAATATTGTCCTATGGAAAACCATGGCTGGTCGGCGTTGCTATCTTTTTCCTCGCCGCATGCCTTCTCCGGTCCATCCGTGATCCGATGCGGCGCGGCGGTCTGCTTGCCGCCGTCGGCGCTGCCGGGCTCGTTTTCCTCGCCTTGCAGGGGCTGGCCATCGGCTTTAGCGGCTGGAGCTGGACGGTGAGCGAAAACCTCTTCGGCATGCTTGCCGATGGCCAACCTTCCATGGGTGCCGGTGCCGTCGTAATGTCGTTCGTCTTCGTGCTGCTTTTCGCCTTCGGTCTCGCCGAGCGGGGCGTCATGAAAGGCGACGCCTTCGTCGTCGGTGCCATTTCCGTTCTGGTTTTCCTCGTCACGGTTTTTGTCTTTTATCCGATTGGCAGCATGCTGGTCGCCTCCGTTCAGGATTTCGATGGCTCCTTTAATGCCGATGGCTTCATCCGCAATATTCAGGATCCCGGCATCTGGAGCCTTGGTTGCGTGGCGGGCGAAGAGCGTTGTGGCGTTGCCTGGCGGACGCTGTTTCTTGCCCTGATGACGGCCTTCGGTTCGACCGTGCTCGGTCTCGGCTTCGCGCTGATTGCCACCCGCACCCGCTTTCCCTTCAAGAAGGGCCTGCGGCTTCTCACCGTTCTGCCGATCATCACACCGCCTTTCGTCATCGGCCTTGCCCTGACACTGCTTTTCGGTCGCGCCGGTGTCGTCACCGAATGGCTTTCCTATCTCTTCGGCATTGAGCCCGGTCGCTGGCTTTATGGCATGACCGGCATCTGGATCGCGCAGGTCCTTTCCTTCACGCCCATCTCGTTTCTGGTGCTGATCGGCGTGGTTGAAGGCGTCAGCCCGTCGATGGAAGAAGCCTCGCAGACGCTGCGCGCCGACCGCTGGCGCACCTTCTGGCGGGTGTCGCTGCCGCTGATGAAACCCGGTCTCGCCAATGCCTTTCTGATCGGCTTCATCGAGAGCATGGCGGATTTCGGCAATCCGCTGGTGCTTGGCGGCACCCATGGCGTGCTATCGACGGAAATCTTCTTTGCCGTCGTCGGCTCGCAGAACGATCCGTCGCGTGCTGCGGTTCTGGCGATCATCCTCCTGTGCTTCACGCTTTCGGCCTTCCTTGCCCAACGCTTCTGGCTGGCCGGCAAGAATTTTGCGACGGTGACAGGCAAGGGTGACAGCGGCGCGCATATCGCGCTGCCGCGCGGCCTGTCCATCGGCGTTCACGCCGTCGTGGTGCCGTGGATGGTCTTCACCATCGTTGTTTATGGCATGATCCTTGTGGGCGGTTTCGTGAAGACATGGGGTCTCGACAATTCCCTGACGCTCGACCACTACGTCCGCGCCTTTTCCGTCAGCTTCTCCAATGGCTCGATTGCCTGGACGGGCGTCGCCTGGAATTCGTTCTGGACGACCATGAAGATCGCACTGGTTTCCGCGCCGCTGACCGCTGCCGTCGGTCTTTTGACCGCCTATATCATCGTGCGGCAGAAATTCGCCGGGCGGAACCTGTTCGAATTCGCGCTGATGATGAGTTTTGCCATTCCCGGCACGGTCATCGGCGTCAGCTACATCATGGCCTTCAACCTGCCGCCGGTGGAAATGACCGGCTCGGCGCTCATCCTGATCGCCTGCTTCGTGTTCCGCAACATGCCGGTCGGCGTGCGCGGCGGCATTGCGGCGATGAGCCAGCTGGACAAGAGCCTCGACGAAGCCTCGCTGACGCTGCGGGCCAATAGTTTCCGCACCATCCGCAAGGTCATCCTGCCGCTCTTGAGGCCCGCAATCACGGCCGCACTGGTCTATTCCTTCGTGCGCGCCATCACCTCCATCAGCGCTGTCATCTTCCTCGTCAGCGCCGAATACAACATGGCGACCTCCTATATCGTCGGCCTTGTCGAGAACGGCGAATATGGGGTGGCGATTGCCTATTCCTCCATGCTGATCGTGGTGATGATCACCGTCATCACAGGCTTCCAGCTCATTGTCGGCGAGCGTCGCCTGCGGCGCGAAAACCGCGTCGCCGGCCTGCCTTCCGCTTCCTCCGTTCCTCTCGCTCAGGAGAAAACCGCATGATTTCGGTAAAGCCCGGCTCCGTCACCTTTCAGAATGTCCGCAAGACCTTCGGCGCCTTCACCGCCATTCCCGACCTGTCGCTCACCATCGAGCCCGGCACGCTTGTAACCCTGCTCGGTCCCTCCGGCTGCGGCAAGACGACGACGCTGCGCATGCTGGCGGGCCTCGAGCATCCGACCTCGGGCCGTATTCTCATTGGCGACAAGGATGTGACCATGCTGCCCGCCAATGAGCGCGATGTCTCGATGGTCTTCCAGTCCTATGCGCTTTTCCCGCATATGACGGCGCTCGACAATGTCGCCTATGGTCTGCAATCCTCCGGGCTGCGCAAGGCGGAAGCGCGGGAAAGGGCGGAAGAGGGGCTGAAGCTCGTCGGCCTTGCCGGCATGGGCCACCGCCTGCCTGCCGAACTTTCCGGCGGCCAACAGCAGCGCGTGGCGGTTGCCCGCGCTCTTGTGCTCGAGCCGCAGGTGCTGCTGCTGGACGAGCCGCTTTCCAACCTCGATGCCCGCCTTCGCCGCCGGGTCCGCACCGAAATCCGCGAATTGCAGCAGCGGCTTGGCTTTACTGCCGTCTATGTCACGCATGATCAGGATGAGGCGCTCGCTGTTTCCGACCGGATCATCGTGATGAAGGATGGCGAAATCGCCCAGTCGGGTGCGCCACGCGATCTTTACGAGGCCCCGGCCTCCGCTTTCATCGCCGATTTCATGGGTGAGGCGAATGTCGTCGGTTGCGAGGTCATTGGCGTTGAGGGCGCCGATGCGCTGATCCGCGTCGGGGGGATCGATCATCGGGTCGCGGCCCGCAACGCCCGGCCGGGTCCCGCAGAGCTTGCGGTCCGCCCCGGCTCGATTTCCATCGGGCAACCTGGCGGGCCGGGGCTTGCCGGAAGGGTGCTGCACAGCGCCTATCTCGGCGGTCACGTTGAATATGAGGTGGAAACCGATATCGGTACGCTTTTCATTGTCGACCATGCTGTTGAGACCAGCCTGCCGGCGGCGAGCGATGTGACGCTGGGGTTCAAGAACAGGGGCATTGCCTTGATTCAGGCTTGAAGCCGCTCCTGCCCTCAGGATTACATCGAGACAGAGGCAGATTTGTTCTGCCTCTGTCTGTCGGGAAGGCGGGTCTCAAATATCCTTTGCCAGACGAAGCGCATCGTAGATCGCCGCATGGGTATTGCGTGCGGCGACCGCATCGCCGATCCGGAAGAGCCGGTAGGCGCCTTCCGGGTTGCGCTCGACCGCTTGGGCGGCTCCCGCAAGCAGGGCGTCGTAGGAGATTTCCCCGAGGTTTTTCGAACCGGGTTTGAGTTCGAAATAAAGGTCGTCCAGCGGGATCGTGCCGTGGTTGACGACGATCTGATCGACGGTTCTCGCTTTGGCCACGCCGCCATAATCGCTGCCGACATGGGCAATGAGCTGGTTGCCGTTTCTTTCCGCTGCTTCCAGCCGGTAGGTAACGGTGAAAGTCACATCGTGTTTCTGCAGCGAGCGCATATAGGGAACGAGGTTCATGGCCATGACTTCCGGGGCGAAGGCGCGGTCGGGCGTCATGATCTCCACCTTCGCCCCCGCTTTTGCAAGGAATTCGGCGGCTTGCAGACCGGCATGATCGCCGGCATCGTCGAAAACCAGTACATTCGTTCCCGGCTTGACGTCTCCTGAAATGATATCCCATGCCGAGACGACGAGATCGTTGCCGCTGGAAAGTACATCGGTATGCGGCAAGCCGCCGGTGGCGATGATGACCACGTCAGGGTTCTCCGAAAGAACCGTGTCCGCTTCGGCCCAGTTGTTGAAGTGAAAGGTAACGCCCAGTCTCTCGCACTGGCTCATGCGCCAGTCGATGATGCCGATCATCTCACGGCGGCGTTCGCTTTGCGCCGTCAGCCGGATCTGGCCGCCGGGATTGTTGGCGGCCTCGAACACGACGACCTCATGGCCGCGTTCGGCACAGACGCGCGCGGCCTCGAGCCCGGCCGGTCCGGCGCCGACGATCACCACCTTCCGGCGTTCCGCCGCCTTGGGTATCTCGTGCGGCATGGTTTCCTCACGACCCGTTGCCGCATTGTGAATGCAGAAGGCGAGACCGCCCTGATAGATACGGTCGAGACAATAATTGGCGCCCACGCAGGGGCGAATATCTTCCTCGCGTTTTTCCATGATCTTGCGCACGATATGCGGATCGGTCATGTGGGCGCGGGTCATGCCCACCATGTCCACCTTGCCGGCGGCGATGGCGTGGCGCGCGGTGGCGACATCGGGGATCTTGGCGGCGTGGAATGTCGGGAAACTGGTCACGGCGCGGATTTCACCGGCGAAATCGAGATGCGGTGCATTGGCCATGCCCTGAATGGGGATGACGTCGGTCAGGCCCGGGTCGGTGTCGATATGACCCCTGATGACATTGAGATAATCGATCAGGCCGCTGTCCTTCAGGCGTCTGGCGATTTCGATGCCTTCTGCCTTCCCGGTGCCGCCCTCAAGACATTCGTCGGCGGTATAGCGGACACCGAGGATGAAATCGTCGCCCACGCGTTCGCGCATCGCCCTGAAAACGTCGAGACAGAAACGCATGCGGTTTTCAAGCGGGCCGCCATAGGGGCCGTCCAGTTCGTTGGTCAGCGGCGAGACGAACTGGTCGATCAGATGGCCATAGGCTTCCAGCTCCACCCCGTCCATTCCGCCCGCCTTCATGCGTTCGGCGGCGTCGGCGAAGTCCTTGATGATGCGCTCGATATCCCAGTCCTCGATCTTCTTGGGAAAAGCCCGATGCGCCGCTTCGCGGTGATGGGATGGCGCAAGGATCGGCAGCCAGTCGCCCTTGTCCCAGCGGGTGCGGCGGCCGAGATGCGTGAGCTGGATCATGATAGCCGCACCCTCTTCATGCACGGCGTCGGTCATTTCCCGGATCCACGGGACGATTTCATCCTTGTAGGCGAGCAGGTTGTTGAAGACGGGCGGGCTGTCCCTGGAGACAGCGGCGGAGCCGGCCGTCATTGTGAGCGCAACGCCGCCCTTTGCCCGCTCCACCGTGTAGGCGCGGTAACGCCCCTTCGGCATGCCGTCCTCGGGATAGGCGGGTTCGTGCGAGGTGACGATGATGCGGTTGCGCAGTGTGAGGTGTTTTAGCTGGTAAGGCTGAAGAAGGGGATCGCTCGACATAGCCTGCTCCAAAAGGGTTTCTGTCTCAAGGCTAAGCGGGAATGTACACTTGTGTCAATTTACAAAACACAATTGTCTTTCCTTTTGACATGAGTGTACATCCCGCTTGTCGCGAAGAGACCGATTTGCTACGAACGCGTCATGGAAGCGACATTGAACGACACCGGCTGGCGTGGATCGCAGGAGGGGTGGCTTGAGGCCGCCTATCAGGCTTTGCTGGAATCGGGGGTGGATTCCGTCAAAATCCTGCCTTTGGCGAAAAAGCTAAATCTGTCGCGCACGAGCTTCTACTGGTTCTTCAAGGACCGGGAGGAATTGCTGGCCGCGCTTGTCGCCCGCTGGCGGGAAAAAAATACCGGAAGCATCGTCCGGCAATCCGAAGCCTATGCCGAGACGCTGGCCGAAGCCATGCTGAATGTTTTCGACTGCTGGCTGGATCCCGCGCTTTTCGACAGCAGATTTGAATTCGCCGTTCGAAGCTGGGCCCTTCAGTCCGACGAGATTCTTGCGGAGGTTCGCAAGGCCGACGAGATGAGAATGACGGCGCTTGCACGCATGTTCGTGCGGTTCGGCCACAATGAAAACACGGCGGATGTGCGTGCCCGGACCACCTATCTGGTGCAGATTGGCTACATTTCCATGCAGTCCGAGGAAGCTGTTGCGGTGCGGATGCAGAGGATTCCCGACTATATCGCCATCTATACCGGTGAGATGCCGCAGCAGCGTGAGCTTGACCGGTTTTATGCGAGACACGGGTACAGGTCTGCAACGGCGCAACTGTGAGATTTCCGGAGTGACGTCAGCGTACAACGCACGCAATGCCGTCGGCTTATCTGCTGTTGCTGTAAGGTGGTAGAAGTCGAATTGTCTGCCCGCCCTCTTGCAATGTAGCTGCAACATTTCTCGACCAGTGGTGGGGATGGCAAGAATCCATTTCCGGGGGAAGTCATTGCGAATCTTGCTTCTTGAGGATGAACCCGAAATGGCGCGCGCGCTTCTTGAAGCCCTGCGCCGGCGCGATGTGCTAGGATGGACAGGGCAGGCCGCAACTTCCGGCGACGCCGGAGCTGACGGAACTTAAACGGCGCTATCCGAATCTCTGGTTTGTGGTGCGCGAAGCCAATGACATCGTATTGCAATATGGCGCTGTCCCGGGGCGTGCCCTGTCGGCGGTATTTCCCCGAAGTTTTGACCGTGCGCGTCTGGAGGTGGCCGGAACGCTACGCGCCACCGTTGAAAACCGCGATACAGCCGCCGGGCGCTAGTTCGCCGGCTATCGGTATCAGAGGCCGGCAATGTTGCGGCCGATATGGCGCAGTATGCTTTTGAAGAGTTTCACTTCGGCCGGGTCGAGGCCTTCGATTGCGGTTTTTTCGAACATGGCGGCGATGGGCATGAGTTCGTCGGCCAGTTCCTCGCCCTTCGGGGTGAGGGTGATGCGCACGATGCGCGCATTGTCGAGCGGCCGTTCGCGGCTGACGAGGTTACGCCGGACCATCAGCCCCACAAGCCGGGACAGCGTGGAAATCTCCACCGATACCATGTCTGAAAGCTCGGTCAGCGTCTTGCTCTCCTGCTGCCGCAGCGTCGCCAGCACGCGATACATCGGCAGGGTGATGTCATAGGAGGCCAGTCTTACCGAAAAGCGCTCGCCAAGCCGAACGCCCACCCAGTTGAGCAGGTAGGGTACCGAATCGGTGAATTGATAGGACACGAGCAAATCCCCGTTTGAGAACCATCTGCGCAGATGCTGATGTGCGCCTATCGGCTGTACCGGCACAATCCATCCGTTTCAATAGCTTCGCCCCATAAGACGGGGGAATGCGGCGTTCTCCCCTGCACAAAAAATGACAAACAACATTTGCATTGACAAACGTTGCAAACGCAAATAAATAAAAATGCAGGATTTGGGAGGATCTCATGACATCAGCATTGTTTGGCCTGAGTAGCCTTGCGCCTGAAGGCGTCGGTCAGAATTTCCGTTCAACAATGCGTCGTTTTCCGGCGACTGTGACGGTTATCACGGCCTGTGCTTCGGGTGATCAGCGCGATCACGGCATGACGGTCACGGCCGTCACTTCGGTCTCGATGGAGCCGCCGTCCCTGCTGGTTTGCCTGAACAATCGCACCCTGCTGCATGAACTGCTGCTGTGCCGACCCGATTTCATCGTCAATGTGCTGACGCAGGATCAGATTGCCCTGTCGGATGCCTTTAGCGGCAAGGTGTCGCCGGAAGAGCGTTTTCGCGACGGTCAATGGCAGCGCCACGACAATGGCGTTCTCTATCTGCCCACGGCCCATGCCGCCATCGCCTGCCGCCGGGTCGCGGCCATGCCTTACGGAACCCATACCGTCTTCATCGGGCAGGTTGTCTCGGCCGATGTCAGCGAGACGACACGGCCGTTGCTTTACGAAAACGCCCAATATTGCGCCGCAAGCCCCGCGAGCCTGCCCGCCTGATCATCGCCGCCCAGATAATCCCGGCGGGATAACCTCCGGCCAGCAACATCCGGCCGGTAAAGTCCGGCCAGTAAAGTCCGCAAGGAGACAATCATGAACGATATGAGCCATGCGCCGCTGCCGGCGCAAACGAACCCGCGTGCCCGCCTCGCAAGCCGCGTTACCGGCATAGCCGATCTTTTCCGGGCGAGCGCCCGGCAGACGGAGGAGGCCCGGCGCGTTCCTGCCAGCCACATCGAGGCGCTACGTGGCATCGGGTATTTCGATATCGTCAAGCCCCGCGCCTTCGGCGGCAAGGGCGGTGACTTCGCCGAGCTCGTCGAGGCCAATATCGAGCTTTCGGCCGCCTGTGCGTCGACCGGCTGGGTCGCTGGCCTGCTGTCGGCCCATCAATGGCTGCTGGCGATGTTTCCGGAAGAGGCGCAGGCCGATGTCTGGGGCGAAAACCCCGATGCACTGCTGTGCGGCTCCTATGCGCCGGTAAAGATGGCGGAGCTCGCCGATGGCGGTTACCGCCTCAGCGGCAAATGGGCTTTCGCCTCGGGCTGCGAAAACGCGCAATGGTCCCTCTGCGCCGCCATCCTGCCGCCGCAGGGGGAAGGAAAGCCGGTTCCGGCCTTCCTGCTCGTTCCCGCCGGGCAATATGTGATTGAAGACACCTGGCACGTGGTCGGCCTGGCCGGCACGGGTTCCAAGACGCTCGTTCTCGACGATGTCGTCGTTCCCAAACACCGGGTTCTGACCTTTCCGGACGCCACCAGCGGAAAGACGCCCGGTGGAAAATATTATGCAGAGGAAGGTCTGTTCAACATGCCGCTGCTGACCGGCATTCCCTCCTGTCTCGCGGCGGCAGGCGTCGGTGCGGCCAAGGGCGCGCTTGCTGCCTATGTCGATCACGTCGGCGGCCGGGTGACGCGCGGTGCGGTGGCGGGCGGCAATAATCGCATGGCCGAATTTCCGACCATCCAGCTGCGCGTCGCGGAAGCAGCGGCCAGCGTCGATGCGGCTTGCGAAATATTGCTGCGCGATGTTGCCCGCGCACAGGCGCTCTCGCAGGCAAGGATCGAAGGCCGGGCGGAATTTACGGTGGATGACCGCCTTCTCAGCCGTCGCGGCCAGTCCTTTGCGGTGTCTCTCGCCCTGCGCGCCGTGCAGGCGCTCAACGATTCCACCGGCGGCGTCGGGCTCGATCTTTCCAACCCGGTGCAGCGGGCTTGGCGGGATGCGAACGCGGTCGGCCGCCATATCAGCATGAACTGGGACGCCGTGGGCACCATGATCGGCCAGAGCATGCTCGGGCTGGAACCCAAGGGCCAATATTGATCGCCTCTCGGGCGGCAAATCATAGAGTGAATTCGGAGGAAACCACATGCAAGGCAAGGTCGCTCTCGAGGAGCATTTCGCAATCCCGGAAACGCTTCAGGATTCGGCCGGGTTCGTACCCGGCGACTACTGGAAGGAATTGCAGCACCGCCTGCTCGACATTCAGGATACGCGCCTGAAGCTGATGGATGCGCATGGCATCGAAACCATGATCCTGTCGCTGAACGCGCCGGCGGTGCAGGCCATTCCCGACAGGAAGAAGGCGATCGAGATCGCGCGGCGAGCGAACGACGTCCTCGCCGAAGAATGCGCCAGGCGGCCGGATCGTTTCCTCGCCTTCGCAGCCCTGCCATTGCAGGACCCTGACGCGGCGACGCAGGAGCTACAGCGCTGCGTCAACGATCTCGGTTTCGTCGGCGCGCTCGTCAATGGTTTCAGCCAGGAGGGCGATGGCCAGACGCCGCTTTATTACGACCTGCCGCAATATCGCCCATTCTGGGGCGAGGTGGAAAAGCTCGATGTGCCCTTCTACCTGCATCCGCGCAACCCGCTGCCGCAGGATTCGCGCATCTATGACGGCCATCCCTGGCTGCTCGGCCCCACCTGGGCTTTCGCGCAGGAAACGGCCGTGCACGCGTTGCGTCTGATGGCGTCCGGCCTGTTCGACGAGCATCCGCGTCTCAACATCATTCTCGGGCATATGGGCGAGGGCCTGCCCTACATGATGTGGCGCATCGATCATCGTAATGCCTGGGTGAAGCTGCCGCCGCGTTATCCGGCCAAGCGCCGTTTCGTGGATTATTTCAACGAGAATTTCCACATCACCACCTCGGGCAATTTCCGCACCCAGACGCTGATCGACGCCATTCTGGAAATCGGTGCGGATCGCATCCTGTTTTCCACGGACTGGCCCTTTGAGAATATCGACCACGCCTCCGACTGGTTCAACGCGACGACCATCGCCGAGGCTGACCGGGTAAAGATCGGCCGCACCAATGCGCGCCGCCTGTTCAAGCTCGACGGGCGTTGAACCATGCATCCGTTCGTCTATATGGCCGCTCCCGCGCGCATCGTCTTCGGCGCGGGCAGCTCGGAGCGCGTGGCGGAGGAAATCCGCCGCCTTGGCCTGTCGCAGGCGCTGGTGCTTTCCACGCCGCAGCAGAAGGGCGACGCGGAGGCGCTTGCCGCCCGGCTTGGCCGGCTTGCCGTGGGTGTCTTCTCCGATGCGGCCATGCATACGCCGGTCGAGGTGACGAAAAACGCGGTCGAAGCCTATCGTGCCACCGGATCGGATTGCGTTGTCGCGCTCGGCGGCGGCTCCACCACCGGTCTCGGCAAGGCCATTGCGCTGCGCACCGATGCGGCGCAGATCGTCATCCCGACCACCTATGCCGGCTCCGAGGTGACGCCCATTCTCGGCCAGACGGAAAACGGGGTGAAGACCACCATACGCGGGCCGGAAATCCTGCCGGAAGTGGTGATTTACGATGCGGAACTGACGCTTGGATTGCCGGTCGCCATCAGCATGACGAGCGGGCTGAACGCCATGGCGCACGCGGCGGAGGCGCTTTACGCGCAGGACCGCAATCCCATCGCCAGCCTGATGGCGGTTGAGGGATTGCGGGCGATGATCGAGGCGCTTCCCGGCGTGAAGGCTGGGCCGCAGGATGTCAAGGCGCGCGAGACCGCGCTTTATGGTGCGTGGCTGTGCGGCACGGTGCTTGGCGCCGTCGGCATGTCGCTGCATCACAAGCTTTGCCACACGCTGGGCGGCAGTCTCGATCTGCCGCACGCGGAAACCCATGCGGTGCTTCTGCCGCATACCATCGCCTATGTGGAACAGGCGGTACCGGATCTGCTTGCGCCGCTTGCTTCTCTAGTGGGCGGCAGGGCAGGGACGGGGCTCTATGATTTTGCCGCCCGGCTTGGCGCGCCCTCGAGCCTTGCCGCTCTCGGGGTCCGGTCGGACGATCTCGACCGCATGGCGGAGCTTGCAACGGCCAATCCTTACTGGTGCCCGCGGCCAATCGAAAAAACTGCGATCCGCGACCTTTTGCAACGCGCCTTCGAGGGCGCGCGGCCGGAGTGATGGGAGGAGACGATGGATATGAAGATGAGCAATGATGACGGCTACTTCGTCGAGGAACGTTCGGCTGAAACCGTGATCGCGCGTATGCGCGACTGTGACGATCCGCGTCTGAAGGAAATCATGGCGGTGGTGACGCGCAAGCTGCATGAGGCGGTGAAGGAAATCGAACCGACCGAGGAGGAGTGGATGAAGGCCATTCATTTCCTCACCGAGGTCGGCCAGATCTGCAATGAATGGCGGCAGGAATGGATCCTGTTTTCCGATATTCTCGGCGTCTCCATGCTGGTCGACGCCATCAACCATCGCAAGCCAAGCGGCGCGTCGGAATCGACCGTTCTCGGCCCCTTCCATGTCGCGGATGCGCCGGAAATGCCGATGGGTGCGAATATCTGTCTCGATGGCAAGGGCGAGGATATGGTGGTCACCGGACGCATCCTCGATACCGAGGGAGCGCCGGTCGCCGGCGCGCGCATCGATGTCTGGCAGGCCAATGACGAAGGTTTTTATGACGTGCAGCAGAAGGGCATCCAGCCCGATTTCAACCTGCGCGGCGTCTTCATCACCGGCGAGGACGGGCGCTACTGGTTCCGGGCCGCCAAGCCGAAATATTATCCGATCCCGGATGACGGTCCGGTCGGGCAGCTGCTGCGCGCCATGGGGCGGCATCCCTACCGGCCAGCGCATCTGCACTATATCGTTTCGGCCGAAGGCTTCGCCACGCTCGTCACCCATATCTTCGATCCCGACGATCCCTATATCCGTTCGGATGCGGTCTTCGGCGTAAAAGAAAGTCTGCTCGCCGATTTCCAGCGGGTGGATGATGCGCAGAAGGCGCGGGACCTGGGTTTCATCGGCGACTGGTTCTGGTCGGTGAACCACGATTTCGTGCTCGCCCGATGAGCGGCGGCAGCGACCGAACACGGCTTTACGTGCGTTTCGCCGAAAGCGATCCCGCTGCGGCCGCACAACGGGCGGCGCAGATAGAGGCTCACAAGGCCCATCTGCGCAATGGCGAGGCGATGGCGGAAGGGTTCAAGATTCTTGTCTCCGGCCCGATGAGCGCGGTTGCCGACGGCCCATCCGCCGCCCTCATTATTGCGCAGGCGCGCTCGATCGAAGACGTCATCGCCTTCAGCGATGCCGATCCATTCGTCATTCACGGTGTTTATAACCGCATTCATATTTTGAGCTGGACGCCGACGTTGTCGACGATTTCCGGGCTGGAGCCTGGCTGAATTTCGTCGGCGCGGTGCGCCTGGCATTTGTAAATATTTCATTTGCAATTTTTGCAGATGCAACATTTAATCGAAGGCGGGATGCTGGCGATATGTGCTTGACAGGAGCAGGGCACATATCAGTGTGGAGCACGCCGGGCACTCACGGAGGATATCGCAGGAACGGGAGACGCTTATCCATACCGGATGGCGCGTTCATGCGTGAAAGGGAGGAACATGTCCACGAATTATCTGAGCGCCGCGTCAGCGCGGACGAAGAACCCGGCCGGCGTTATCGCGACATGCGGCCTGATGATCATGTTTGACGGTTACGATCTCGTCGTTTACGGCGCCGTCGCACCGGCACTCTTGAAAGAAGGAGCATGGGCGCTCAATCCGGCCATGGTCGGGCGCGCCGCCGCGCTGACGCTGGTAGGCATGCTGCTGGGCGCGCTTTTTGCCGGCACCATGGCCGACCGCATCGGTCGCCGCAAAGTGGTTCTTCTCAGCCTCGCCGGCTTTTCGGCGATGATGATCGCCTCGGCCATGACGCCGAATTTTCTCGCCTTCGAAATCACGCGCTTCTTCGCCGGTCTCGGGCTTGGCGCGCTGTTGCCGACAGTCACCGCGCTGGTGCTGGAATTTTCGCCGCCGCATCGCAGGGCGCAGGCCAATTCCCTGTCTTTCCTCGGTTATCTTGTCGGCGGCATCATTTCCGGCGTCATGGGCATTCTCCTTCTGGAGACCTATGGCTGGCGGCCCTTGATGCTGATCGGCGGCCTGCCGCTTATTCTTCTGCCGATCTTCATGCGTTTCCTGCCGGAATCGCCCGAATGGCTGGCAAGCAAGGGCCGGCAGGCGGAGGCCGACGGCATTTGCGACAGCTACGGTCTGCAACGCATCGTGCCGCATGCGAAAATTCAAAAGGGTGGTGTCGGCGCGCTGTTCTCGGAAGGTCGGTTGCTCTCGACGCTGAATGCCTGGGGCATCCACTTCTGCTCGCTGCTTCTCACCTTCGGCATGGTCAACTGGCTGCCCACCATCATGAACAAGATGGGTTATGATATCAGCTCGGCGCTCAGCTTTTCCGTCATGCTCAATGTCGGGGCCGCGATCGGCATCCTCATCGGCGGTCGGTTTGCGGATAAGGGCAATGTCAAGGTGGTCGTGGCGATCCTGTTTGCCATCGGCGCCGCCTCGATCTTCGCCCTGACGGTGAACAAGGGTCCGCTTCTTTATGCCTTCGTCGCTCTTGCGGGTGCGGGCACCATCGGCACCCAGATTCTCGCCAATGTTCTGGTGGGACGGCTCTACCCCGTTCATATTCGCGGCACGGGTCTCGGTTTTTCGCTGGCGGTCGGGCGGCTCGGCGGCATTGCCGGTCCGATGATCGGCGGCCTCGTGCTGCAGCGGGGTCTGGCGCCCGAATGGAATTTCTACATTTTCGGCTCGGTCGCACTTGTGGGGCTGATGCTGACGGTATTGACCCTGCTTTACCGCACCTCCGGTGACGCGCGGGTTTGATGAATGAAACGGCTGGCCGCGGAGAACCCAAATCCGCGGCCGGAGCATTTCCGGCAAAGCTGCCGAGCGGTTTTACGCCCGGAAAATGACGTTAACGCATCATGCCTTGCGGGACACCGGCGCTATTGTCGCCATCTGCTGCAACGTCCGTTCGTTGATGCGTTTGGCCCGCGCCAGCGCATCGTCGCGATCTTCCGGCAGTGTATAGGTCATATAGGACAGCGACGTTTCGAGGTCGTTGTTGTTATGTCCGAGAATGGCGGCGAAGTAGCTGTTCTTGGTCACATGCGGCGGCGCGAAATTGTGAAAGGCTACCTCGGCATAGAGGTGCCGGAGGCCATAGGGCTTTGGCAGCTCTTCCTTCGGCCAGAGATCCTCGAACAGGTTAAAAACCGTGTCCCGGAGCAGCAGGCGGGTTTCCGACGAAAAATCGTCGATCGACATGCCATGCCACAATTTTCCCTGCCCGCTTTCGCGCAGGCGCCTATAGGCGGCCAGAATCGTTTCCGAGCGGGCAAGCACCGGGATTTCATAGGTAATCCCGAATTTCGTTCCTTCGCCCTGTTTCGTCTTGGCCTGGCCGTTGAACAGGAGGCTCCATTTGGAGACGCCCTTGCCATAGGGGGCAGGTGAAAATTCGGCCTGGGTGAAGACCTCGTAGGGGCGGCGTCCCGTCATGCCGATCAGGCCGATGCCGATCATCACGGGATCGGCGGACAGGAGCTTATCGGCGCAAATCTTCAGAACCTGCCGATAATTCTCGAAGGTGATCAGCGCGCCGTGCTTTCTGGCGATCTTCTCCATCTTCACCCGGCGTGCATCGTCATACATCGCGGCATCGCCGGTGGCGATCTTCAGCATCGGGTGGTCGTCGCCGAAGGCCTCGCGGATGGCGTTGCGATATTTGGTGATGTAGGAGATGATCGTTGTCTGGGCTCTGCCCTTCATGGTGCTGATTTCAGCATTCCACAGGGACTGCATCTCTTCTTTTGTTCCCATGCCGTTCATCGCCGAAATGAAATCCGCGATGCGCAGCAGAACGGTCGGCTTGCGACCGGCGGTATTGAACTCCGCCCGCTCGATTTTTTCGACGATGGAGGTCGCCACGCCGGTTTTCGTATAGTCGGCGCGCGCAATATAGGTGTTCAGCCGCTCGCGCAGCTTTTTCATGTTGCAGATGGCAAGCGGTGTGCTCTTTGCGCCGAACTCGGCCTTCAGCGCATTGCGATATTTCATGATGTAGAGTTCGAGCGTCTTTTCGGTGCGGCCATTGTCGAAATGGTAGCGGACCTCGGCATCCCACAGATCGCGGATTTTTCTGTTGCGGAGCGTGTCATCGCTCTTCATCGCCTCTTTGACCTGGCCGACGAAATGATCGATGCGTTCCACGAGGACTGGTGTTTTCGTCTTTCGCTTTGAAGCGGGCATGCGGCGGCTCCCTGAACCCGTCCGGAAATATAAAATCCATGGTTGGCGATCAACAGCAGCACGGTTGCGGAAATGTGATGAACATCCACTGCAGGCCGGTTTCTTTTGAATAATAGTTTAAGCGATTCCGCAAGCACGGCCGCGACGCGAAGAAGCATCGGCGATGCATTCGCCGCCGAAGATCATCCTAGACGCGGGATTTCGGCCGATGGGGATGCAGGTTATTTCGGAAGCCGGGTCTTCAGCGACGTCACGATACGCTTGGCCAGTCCCTCATAGTCCTCGTCAAAATGGTGACCGCCCTCGATGCCGACTGCTTCCACGCCCTTGGCTTTCAGGCCGGGGCAGGGGTCTTCATCTTCTTCTTCCGTGCCATAGATGCATTGCACCAGCTTCGGATCAATCTTGGCGATGTCATCCACCGTCTTGCCGCCCTTGCCTTCACCGGCAACGCCAAGCCAGCCTTCGACGGAAATCTCGAAATCCACTTCGGTCGAAAGTCCCATCAGGGTCAGTTGCACGACATGCGACTTGTCGCGGTCCGGCAGCAGATTATAGGTGGCGGGAAGAATATCGGCACCGAAGGAATAGCCGATCAACACCACATTGCGGACTTTCCATTCCTTGCGATAGGTGTCGATGATGCGGCCGAGATCTGTGGCGACCTCCTGCGGTTTCTTTTCCTTCCAGAAATAGCGGAGCGAATCGACGCCGATGACGGGTATGCCTTCCTTCTGGAAGGCGCCGCCCACTTCCTCGTCGAGATCGCGCCAGCCGCCGTCGCCGGAATAGATCACCGCCATGGTGTCCATCACCGGGCTGGTTTCCAGAACCTTGATCGGCAGGCCGAGCGGGCTGTCGGTGTCGCCTGCGGCGTCGATCTGGTCGGACAGGGTCTGGGTCAAAACCTCGTCCGCCTTGTCATCCACATCCGTCACGTCGATATCGGGATGCAGCTTGACGAGCGCGTTGACGTGGTCGCGGCCCTTCTGATCCGCGGCAGGCGTGAACAACACGCTGACGGGGGCGGGCAGCGGCCCGTCGGTCAGGCCATAGACCATTTCGCCATCCGCCTTGTCCTTGGTGGCGGGGGTGCAGAGGATTTTCTCAAGCGGCAGGCCGGCCTTGGGGTCGACGGCGATGGCTTCCCGGACGGTGGAGACGGGGCTCTGCGCAATCATCGCCAGCGCCAGCGTTCCGCCCTTGCCGATGCCGGTGAGGATGGGCTGGCGATAGCTGCTCGTGCCGGCGGTGCGCTGGATCTGCTGCGAGAGCGACTCGATGTCCGAGATCATATAGATGCACTCGTCATCATCGGCCTCGAGCGCCTTCAGATATTCCTTGAAATCGATACCGACCACGGCTGCGCCCTTTTCCACCAGCGCCTTGGCGCGGGTCTCATCGGCAGCCGTCCATCCGTCCGCATCAGAAATCAGGAAGACGCTGGCGAGAATTTCGCCATCCGGCACCATGATATGCTCGGAAGGGATCATGCCGGTCTCGTAAGCGGGCTTGTCCTGCGCAAAAACGGCGCCAGAAACAAACAAGGGGGAGGCGAACAGGGCGGAGGCGGCAAGAACCGCTTTCAGCATGCTGGGTTTTCTCATTTTCCGATCACTCCTCTGACGCCGCCGCTGATGAGAACCGTCGCGTCCATCAGCGCCAGAGCGGCGTCTGCGCCGTTCTGCACGGCAAGGTAACGCGGTTCCCATTTCGGGTGGAACTTCGCCTTGAAGGCGCGAAGTCCCTTGAAGTTGTAGAACCGTTCGCCGTGTTCGAACAGCGTGCTGCCGATGCGGTCCCAGACGGGGGCGGCGTCGCGTTTCGACATGCCGGACATGGGGGCCATGCCAAGATTGAAGCTCTCATAGCCCGCCTCGCGCAGATATTGCATGATGCTGACGAAGAGAAAATCCATCGAGCCGCGCGGCGCATCCGGCGAAAAACGCATGAGGTCGACGGTGGCTTCCTTTTTTGTGTCCGTCACCATCAGATTGGCGAAGGCGGTGATCTTTCCATCCTTGCGCAGCACGGCGACAGGTTGCGACAGGATGTAATCCGGCTCGAAAGCGCCAAGAGAGAAGCGCTTTTCCCGGGTATTGTGGTGGGCGAGCCAGCCATCGGAGACCTGTTTCAGTTCATCCAGAATCTCCGCCACCTGCGCCTGTTCGACCACCTCGAAGGTCAGTCCGTCGCGCGCGCCCCGGCTCAGCGACTGGCGAAGATTGGCAAGCTTGCCGCCCTTCAGTTCGAATGCGGTGAGATCGACCAATGCCAGTTCGCCGAGCTTGAAGGCGCGCAGGCCCGCATCGGCGCAATGGGAGAGGAGGAAAGGCGAAATCTGGTAGAAGGCGGCGCGCGCGCCGGCGCCACGCGCGGCCTCCACGAATTGCCAGACCAGATCCGGGAAATCATCCTCATCGCCGACCGGATCGGCAAACGCGATCCATGAGCGGCCCTGAATGCCATACATGATGAAGGCGTTGCCGCTTTCGGAGAACATCACGTGTTTGTCGCCCATGCGCACCAGATTGGCGTCGGCCGCATCCTGTTTCATGACGATGCCGGTCGCACTCGTGACGTCGTCGGCCTTGATGGCGTCCGGCCTGAAGGCCACCGGCCGCATCAGGCTGAAGATGGCGATGGTGGAGGAGGCAAGCACGAGGCCGAGAAGGGCGCGCAATCCGCGCGGCGCTTCCTCGGAGAATTCGAACTGCCACCATAATGTCTGGCTGTAATCCGTATCGCGATAAACGAAGAGCAGGATTGTCGCCGCGCCCGCAATGATGACGGCCATGGCGGCGAGCCAGCTTGGGCCCAGCGCCTGCTTAACCAACGAGGCATGGCGGTTAAAGCTGCGCATATTGACGGAGAGGGCCGCGATGAAGACGCCGAGGATGGCGGCTTCGAACACGGCGATGGCCTTGAGGAGCGAGAGGACCAGCGCCAACGAGGCGGCGACCAGCGCAATCCACCAGGCGCCGTCCAGCCGCTGCCCGAGGCCCCGCGAGGCGACGACAAGCACGAGGCCGAGAATGCTCGTGAGAAAATGCGCCGCCTCGACGATGGGAAGCGGTACGAAATTGGAGAGGAAATCCAGATTGCTGTCCGGTGTCGGCGTCACACTCGAGAAGATCAGCATGGTGCCGAGGATCATCGCGAAGGTCGACAGCAGCGGCGGTGCGAGCCTGACGGCAAGCTGGCTAATATCGGAGACAACAGGCTTTGCCGCGAACTGCTTCATTTCCGAGACGAGCATGACCAGAATGGCCACCACGAGCGGCAGCACGTGATAGATGACGCGGTAGAGAACGAGGCTTCCGAGCAGCTGATCGACGCTGATGGCGTTGCCAAGCCCCGCAACCATGACGGTTTCGAAGACGCCAAGGCCGGCGGGCACATGGCTGAGCACGCCGAGGCCGACGGCGGTGGCGTAGATGGCGAAAAATGTCGGCCAGCCGAGATGTGTGTCGGGCAGCAGGACATAAAGCACGGAGGCGGAGGCGGCGATATCGAAAGCGGAGACCAGGAACTGGCGCGACGATGTCCGGCTGTCCGGGAGACGAAGCCGCCATGCGCCGAGCCTGATGGCGCGCCCGTTGCGCCCGACATAGGCGGCCGCCACGAGAATTGCGATTATGGCAAGCGCTGCACCCCTGAGAATAACGGCATCGACGCCGATGATGGCGGCGATGCGCGGTGCGACGATGAAGGTGGAGATGGCGCTGACCGAAAGCAGCCCAAGCCCGAAGGACAGCGTGACGAAGGCGATGACGCGGGCGATTTCGCCGGGCGACAGACCCAGCCGGGAATAGGCACGAAAGCGGATGGCGCCACCGCTCAAGGGGCCGAAACCGGCGGTATTGCCAATGGCATAGGCCGCAAACGCAGTTGCCGCCATGGGCGGAAAGGGCAGCTTACGGCCGATATATTCGATGGCATTGGCGTCGTAGAATATCAGCGCCAGAAAGCTGAGCGCGGTGAAAACGATGGCGAGCAGCACCGCCGAGGCCGAGGTCTGTGTCAGCGCATCGATGACGTCGTCATAGCGGACTTCGGAGGTCAGGTGATAGATGGCGAAAGTCATCATCACAAAGACCAGCGTGATGGCGATCGCCGTCAGATAGGGTCGGTTTCTGGCAAAAAAGCTTTCAACCGCAGATTCCGTAACATCGGTTTGTGTAATTTCGCTCTTGTCTGCCATTTACTTTGCCCAGCGCCAGTTCCTGTTGGCGAACCACAGGATTGTGTCGCTAATTCGTTTAGGTTGAGGAAATGTGATTAGCAGAAAAGCATGAAGTGTCGATGTGAAGTTTATGTCCGATCATGCGTGAATTTCACCGGTCGGGCGCTGAAAATACAACTATGGAATGCATGATTGGTGGGATTGTTCCGAATGACGCCAAATTGACCGTTGCGGTTGCTTGGTGGTGCCGTTTGATGCGACTACACGCTCCTTTCGATTGAAGGAGATGCCAATGAACAAGCCCACAAGAATAATAGTTTCGCTCGTCGTCGCCCTTGTGGCGGGCGGCGGATACATGGCGGTGGATAAGATGCGCGGCGCCGAATGGGTCGTTTCGCCGCAACAGATCGCGGAGGCCAAGGCAAAAGGGCAGATGGGTTATGAATCCCGTCCGGGCACCGTGACTGTGTTGCCGATCCGCAGCGAGACGGCGGATGTGCTGCCGATGAAATGGGCGCTGATTGGTGTCGTCGCCGGGCTTCTGGCTTTCCGGGCGACCGGCAAGAAAAAAGCGGCAAAGGCTTAAGGGCCTGCCGCTCACATCTCCGGCGCTTTGCGCCGGAGATAAATTGCAATATGCCTCACGCGCCCCAGGTTTTTTCGAGCACACGGATCCAGTTGCCGTGGCAGATTTTGGCGAGCGCCTCGTCGTCATAACCACCCTTGCGCAGGGCTTCGACCAGCAATTGCAGATCGGCTGCGTCCTTCATGGCCGCGGGAATGGTGGTTCCGTCGAAATCCGAACCGAGCGCGACGTGATCGATGCCGATGCGGTTGACGATATAGTCCACGTGGCGGACGAGTTCGTTGAGATCGGTGTCCGGATTTTTCACGCCGTCCTGACGCAGGAACAGAACGCCGAAATTGATGCCTGCGAGGCCGCCCGTGTCGCGGATGGCGTCAAGCTGCCGGTCCGTCAGGTTGCGGCTGTGATTGCACAGCGCATAGGCGTTGGAATGCGAAGCCACCAGCGGCGCGCCGGAAATCCCGGCAATGTCCCAGAAACCCTGCTCGTTCATGTGCGACAGGTCGACCATGATCTTCAGCGCGTTGCAGGTCTTTATCAGCCGCTTGCCGGCATCCGTGAGGCCCGGGCCGATATCCGGCGTCGAGGGGAAACGGAAGGGAACGCCGTAAGCGAAGATGTTCGGGCGGCTCCAGACCGGCCCGAGCGTGCGCAGGCCCGCTTCGTAGAGAACGTGGAGCGCATCCAGATCGGCGCCGATCGCCTCCGCACCTTCGATATGGAAGACGGAAGCGAAAGCGCCCTCTGCCATGGCGTTGCGGATATCGGCGGCCGTGCGGCAGACCTTGAGCGCGCCTGCGGATTGTTTTTCGGCCCGGAACAAAAGGCCGGCCATGGCAAGCGTTGCCTTCAGCGCATCCGCCTCGGTCGGCGTCGGGTAGTCGCCGTTGGCGTCCTTGTCCATGCTGGGCGAAGGCACATAGGCGGCGCAGAGGCCACCGGCCAGCCCGCCTTTCTTGGCGCGGGGCAGGTCGATGTGGCCGATGGTATCCCCTTCGATGAGAAGCGTTTCGGGGGAAACATTGCCCGATCGCCATAACCGCAGCAGCACGTCGTTGTGGCCGTCGAAGACGGGTACGGTTTTTTGATCGGTCATGGTCATTCACCTTCGGAAATGGGATTGCGCGGACGCGCGTGCGGACGAGTTTTCTGAATTGGTAGAGGAAAGGTCAAGGCGGGAGCAAATGCAATCCGTGCATAGGCTCTGCCAAATTTGGAATTGGTCGGGCCTCGTTTGCTCGTGGTAATCGCGGGAAAACATAAAAAAAATGACTGGATTGGGGCAAACCCATACCGTTTTCCGAAAAATAAGGTCCGAAAGGGGATTTTCGATGATTTCAAGACGCAACCTGTTGATTGCCGGTGCTGCCGTTCCGTTCCTTTCTTATGCGCGCATTCCGGCCTTTGCCGCGACGCCGAAGGATATTCTGGTTGTTGCGCAGCAGCTGGACAATATGACGAGCCTTGACCCGCATGAAGGTTTCGAAGCCGTCGGCGGTGAAATCATCTCCAACATGTATCAGAAGCTGGTGCGCGCCAACCGTGAGGATTCGACCAAGGTCGATCCGGTCATCGCGAAATCCTGGGAAGCCGATGCGGACAGCAAGGTCTTCACCTTCACGATCGGTGACGAGGCGACCTTCGCGAGCGGCGCCAAGGTCGCGGCGGAAGACGTCGCCTTCTCGTTGCAGCGCGCCATCAAGATGAACAAGAGCCCGGCCTTCATCATCAGCCAGTTCGGCTTCACGCCCGACAATGCCGAGACAACCATCGTTGCCACTGATGACAAGACGGTGAAGCTGACGACGGCAAAGCCGACCGCCATCTCCTTCCTGCTTTATTGCCTCTCCGCCAATATCGGCGCGATCGTCGAAAAGAAGGCGGTTCTCGCCAATGCTTCCGGCGAAGACCTCGGCAATGGCTGGCTGCAGAAGAACAGCGCCGGCTCCGGCGACTTCGTGCTACAGGCCTGGAAGCCGAGCGAAAGCGTTGCGCTCACCGTCAATCCGAACGGTCCTTACAAGGGCAATATCAAGCGCATCATCCTGCGCCACGTCACCGATCCGTCTTCCCAGCTGCTGATGCTGCAGAAGGGCGATATCGACATTGCCCGCGACCTGACGTCGGAACAGCTGCGCACCGTCAAGGACGATGCGAATATCGAACTGGAGCGCAAGTCCATTGCCTCGCTGGTGCTGATCTCGCTCAACCAGGGCAATGAGAACCTCGCCAAGCCGCAGGTCTGGCAGGCCATCAAGTGGGCGCTGGACTACAAGGGCATGCAGGAAAACATCGTGCCGCTGACGCACGAAATCCACCAGAGCTTCGAGCCGAAGGGCTTCCCCGGTGCCGTCAACGACATTCCGTACCAGCGCGACGTCGAAAAGGCCAAGGCGCTGATGGCGGAAGCCGGTCTTGCCGATGGTTTCGAGATCAGCATGGATCACTATTCCGCCCAGCCTTATCCCGATCTGGCGCAGGCCATTCAGGCAAACCTTGCCGATATCGGCATCAAGGTGCGCCTGCAGTCGGCGGAAAACCGTCAGGTTCTGACCAAGATGCGCGCGCGTGAGCACCAGATGGCGCTTTCCGCATGGGGCACGGATTATTTCGATCCGCATTCCAACGCCGATGTCTTCAACATCAACAAGGACAATGGCGACGACGCCAAGTCGAAGCCCTTCCTGTGGCGTTCGCGCTTCAAGAACGACGACTTCGCTGCCAAGGCCGAAGCCGCGCGTGACGAGAAGGATCCTGCAAAGCGCGTGGAGCTTTATGAAGCCCTGCAACGCGAGCACATGGAAAACAGCCCCTTCGTCTTCATGTTCCAGACCACGAAGACGGCAGCCTTCCGTAAGGGTGTTTCCGGCTTCGAACTCGGCGTTCTCTCCGAGGGCAATTCCTACCACGATGCGAAGAAAGCGTGACATTGAACAAGCGCGTTAAAAGCATATCGTCGATACTGGGCAGCGTCCTCCTGACGCTGTTCGGTTTGATGGTCATCACCTTCATGATCGGGCGCGTCATGCCCGTCGATCCCGTCATTGCGGCGGTCGGCGACAACGCGCCCGAAGACGTCATCGTGCGGGTCCGGGCCGAAATGGGTCTCGACCAGCCGCTGGTCGTGCAGTTCTTCCATTATGTCTCGCAGGTCCTGCATGGCGATTTCGGCAATTCGATCCTGACCCGCAATCCGGTCTGGATCGATATCAAGCGGGTTTTCCCCGCCACCTTCGAACTTGCCACCGCAGCCCTCATCCTTGCTGCGCTGATCGGCATTCCGCTCGGTGTCTGGGCCGCGGTAAAGCAGGGCAAGCTGACCGACCAGGTCATCCGCGTCGTCTGCCTTGCCGGTCACTCCGTGCCGGTCTTCATGCTGGCGCTGATTTCGCTGCTCGTCTTCTACGCCACGCTGGGCGTCGCGCCGGGGCCGGGCCGGCAGGACATCATCTATGACGGCATGATCACGCAGGTTACCGGCCTGATGACGGTCGACACGCTGCTTGCGGGCGACTGGGACGCCTTTTACGACGCCATCGCCCATATGGTGCAGCCGGTCTGCATCCTCGCCTATTTCAGCATGGCCTATATCACCCGCATGACGCGCGCCTTCATGATCGACGCGCTGAAGGGTGAATATGTCATCACCGCCCGCGCCAAGGGGCTTTCGGCCATGACCGTGATCTGGGGGCACGCCTTCCCGACGGTCGCCGTGCAGCTCATCACGGTTCTCGCGCTCACCTATGCCGGTCTTCTCGAAGGTGCGGTGGTGACGGAAACCGTGTTCAGCTGGCCGGGTCTCGGCCAATATCTCACCGTCTCGCTCATGAACGCGGACATGAACCCCGTCGTCGGAGCAACCCTGTTGATCGGCTTCATCTATGTCGCCCTCAACCTGCTCGCAGACGTGCTTTACAGAGTTATGGATCCTCGCGTTCGATGATGTTAGCTAATTTCAGAAACTGGGCGCTGGATGAGACGCCACATTCGCGAACACAGGCTGCCTGGGGCAACCGGTATCGCATCTGGCTCAATCTCAAGTCCAATCCGCTGGCGGTAATCGGACTTACGATCATCGTTCTCTTCATCGCGCTGTCGCTGCTGGCGCCGCTGCTTGCCCCTTACGATCCGGCGACGCAGAACCTCGGCAATCGCTTAGCGTTTCCGAGCGCCGAACACTGGTTCGGCACGGATGAGCTCGGTCGCGACATTCTCTCGCGCATTCTCTATGGCGGCCGCGTCACGCTCGGCATGGTCATTGCCGTCGTCGTTCTCGTCGCACCCATTGGCCTCGCCATCGGCTGCATCGCCGGTTATTTCGGCGGCATTGTCGATACGGTGCTGATGCGCGTGACGGATGTGTTCCTGGCCTTCCCGCGCCTCATCCTCGCGCTTGCTTTCGTCGCGGCTCTGAAGCCGGGTGTCGAGAGCGCCATTCTCGCCATCGCGCTCACCGCCTGGCCGCCCTATGCGCGTCTTGCCCGCGCCGAGACCATGACGGTGCGCGGCAGCGATTTCGTTGCGGCCTACCGGCTGACCGGTGCTTCCGCCTGGCGCATCATCGCCCGGCATATCGCGCCGCTCTGCGTGCCGAGCCTTATCGTGCGCATCACGCTCGACATGAGCTCGATCATCATCACCGCCGCCAGCCTCGGCTTCCTCGGCATGGGCGCGCAGCCGCCTTCGCCGGAATGGGGCGCGATGATTGCGACAGCCAAGCGCTTCATCTTCGAACAATGGTGGGTCGCCACCATTCCCGGCATCGCCATCTTCCTCGTTTCGCTCGCCTTCAATTTCCTTGGCGATGGCCTGCGCGACGTTCTCGACCCGAAGGGACATTGAGCCATGCTGGTCGAAATCGAAAATCTGAAGATCGCTTTCCAGACCCGCACCAGCCGTTTCGAGGCCGTGCGCGGTGTTTCCATGAAGCTCGGCACTGAAAAGCTTGGCATCGTCGGCGAGTCCGGTTCCGGCAAGAGCCTGACGGCGCGTGCGCTAATGAAGCTTCTCCCCTCCAATGCCGATATCCGCGCCGACAAGCTCGCCTTCGACGGCATCGACGTGTTGTCCGCCAGCGAAAGGCAGATGCGCCAGATCCGCGGCAAGCGGGCGGGCTTCATCCTGCAGGACCCGAAATATTCGCTGAACCCGGTAAAGACCATCGGCGCGCAGGTGGCCGAAGCCTGGCGCACCCACAAGGGCGGCAGCAAGCGAGCCGCCATGGAAGCGGCCATCGCCCTGCTCGATCAGGTAAAAATCCGCAATCCGCGCCAGGTCGCCTCTTCCTATGCCCATGAGGTTTCCGGCGGCATGGGCCAGCGCGTGATGATCGCCATGATGCTCGCGCCCGATCCGGAACTGCTGATTGCCGACGAACCGACCAGCGCGCTTGACGCCACGGTGCAGGCGGAAATCCTGCGGCTGATCGAGGAGCTGGTATCGGAACGCGGCATGGGCCTCATCCTCATCAGCCACGACCTGCCGCTCGTGTCGCATTTTTGCGATCGCGTCGCCGTGATGTATTCCGGCCGGGTGATGGAGGAGCTGAAGGCTTCCGAGCTTTTGAAAGCCCAGCATCCTTACACGCAGGGACTTTTAAACTGCATTCCCTCGCTGACGCATCCGCGCGAGCGTCTTCCTGTTCTCAACCGTGATGCAGCGTGGTCCAGCCAATGATCGACGTCGATAATCTCCGTATCAAGTTCGGCGACCGCGAAGTCGTGAAAGGCGTGTCCTTTTCGGTGGAAAAGGGCGGCAGCTTCGGCATCGTCGGCGAAAGCGGCTCGGGCAAGTCCACCATCCTGCGCGCCATGGCCGGCCTGAATGAAAGCTGGGAAGGCCGCATCGCCTTTGCCGGCAAGGATGCGCCGCTGAAGCGCACGCCGGAATTCTTCCGGCAGGTGCAGATGGTGTTTCAGGACCCCTATGGTTCGCTGCATCCGCGCCAGACCATCGACCGCATTCTCAGCGAATTGCCGCTGGTGCATGGCATGGACAATATCGAAAAGCGCATCCAGCAGGCACTCTCGGATGTGGCGTTGCCGCAGGCCGTGCGGTTCCGTTTCCCGCACCAGCTTTCCGGCGGCCAGCGCCAGCGCGTGGCGATTGCCCGCGCCTTGATCGCCGATCCGCAGGTGCTGCTGCTTGATGAGCCGACTTCGGCGTTGGATGTTTCGGTGCAGGCGGAAATTCTGAACCTGTTGCAGGACCTGCGCGCGGCGCGCAACCTCACCTATATTCTCGTCAGCCACAATCTGGCGGTCATTGCGCATCTGTGCCCGCAGGTGGGCGTGATGTTGAACGGGGAAATGGTGGAGCAGCTGAGTGCGGACGATCTGCGCGAAGGCCGCACGAAACATCCGCATACGGAAGAGCTGCGCAGCCTGAGCATCCGGTTGGAAGAGCCGGCCTGAGTCTACGTTGCCAATAAATCGAGCGGGTGCCACGAGTTTCTTCTCCCCGAGGGGGAGAAGTCCGCGGCAGCGGGATGAGGGGGCAAGCTTCCCGTAAATCTCTACCGTTGCCCCCTCATCCGACCCTTCGGGCCACCTTCTCCCCCTCGGGGAGAAGAAACAAGCGGCGATGCCGAGGCTTTCTGTAGAGACGACAAGACACGAGACCGAACCATGCCACAGCAATTCGACTGGAATGCCGCTTCAACGCTTGCCGAGAGCTTCGTCTCGCAATGGGCGGGCAACGAGCCGGGCGGGGCGGTCATTGGTTTCGATCTCGATGGCATTCGCTTTGCCCATGCGGGCGGTGTCGAGAGCCTTTCGACATTCGCACCTTTCACGCCGCAGAGCGTGGTGCGTTATGCCTCCGTCACCAAACACGCTTTCTGCGCCATGGTGCTTGCCCATTCCGATCTGATCGGGCTTGACGATCCGCTCGGCAAACATCTGCCGGAGCTGCAATCGCCGCTCCGCGAGGTGACGGTGGGGCAGGCGCTGGATATGAGTGGCGGGCTGCCGGATACGCGGGAATGCCTCTCACTGCTTGGTCTTTCCGTTTACACGGAGACAAAGGCCGGCCCGCTTCTCGATTATCTGTCGCGGCTCACTCGGCTGAATTTCCCTGCCGGCAGCGAGGTGTCTTATTCCAATACCGGTTATCGTCTGGTGGAAGCGGCGCTGGAGCGTCGCGGTTTCCGTTTCGATGATTTCGTGCAGACGCAGATTGCCGGTCCCTTCGGCGTGTTCCTGAAGGCGCCGGATGTCTGGAACGATCCTGTCGACGGGTTGGTGCCGGGTTACTGGAAGGCTGAAGACAACTGGCAGCTTTCGGCCGCCGGTCTGCATATCTCCGCTTCGGGCAGTCTTGCCGGCAGCGCCGAAGCGCTGACCCGATGGCTGCAGGGCCTGATGCGGGGCGAGGGCAGCTTTGCGGGCGTTCTGGAGAGGCTTTCTGCTGAACGTTCGTTGGCAGATGGGCGGATGAGCGAATATGGCCTCGGCCTGCGCTGGTCGCATCTCGGCGACAGGCGGTTTGTCGGTCACGGCGGTTCGCATCCGGGCTACAAGACCTATTTCCTGCTCGATCCGGAAAACGGCACGGGTTTCGTCGTGGTGTCGAACCGAGAGGACACCAACGGCTTCAAGATCGCGCTGGAAAGCATGGCGGCTCTCACCGGCCTGCCTTTGCCCAAGCCCGCCGCCAGCCTGCCGGAAGGCCTTTACGTGACCGAAAGCGGGCCGTGGTGGCTGGAGATCAAGGGCAGCACATCCACTTTCATCGATGGCGACGACACGCTTTATGAAGATGCCGATGGCTGGGTATCGTCGCGTTCGGCATCGTCTCCGATGCGCCTCAGGCTAGAGGGTGATGCCATTGTCGGCGAGGCCGGCCACGCCGCTCGCCGCTTCCTGCCGGTCGGCGATCATGCGGTGCCGGATGATCTTTCGGGCTCGTGGCGCTCGGATGAGGGCGCCGAATTTTCGATCAGCGGCTCATCGCTGACGATGGGCATCGGCCCGACGCGTCGCAGCATGCCTCTGAAGGCGCTCGGTAATGGCCGTTTCCTCTTCACGCTGATTGACGGGCCATGGACGAAGCGCGTTTGCCTCAATCGTCTGGGTCATGATCGGATCGAGCTGGTTTCCAGCCGGGCGCGGATGATCGAATATTCGAGGGCTGTTTAAAAGAGTTTCATTCACATTCCATTGCTCCTAATAAAGACGCTTTCCGAATGAACGGATAGGATATTGTTGGTGGGAGTGTGAGCCGTGGAAGTCAAATGGCTCGAGGATTTCCTGGCGTTGGCCGGAACGCTCAATTTCTCGAAGGCGGCGGATGAGCGGCATGTGACGCAATCCGCCTTCAGCCGGCGTATCAAGCAGCTGGAGGCCTGGGTGGGCGCGACGCTGGTTGACCGCGCCTCCTATCCTTCCCGGCTGACCGAGGCGGGCGTGAAATTCGTGCCGGTGGCGCAGGAGACGCTGAAGCAGCTTTATCATGCCCGGCGCACGCTTCTTCAGGAAGAGGGAGCGGATGCCAGAACGGTGCGGCTGACGGCGTTGCATACCCTGTCCTTCACCTTCTTTCCCGACTGGCTGAAACGGGTGAACGAAAAGGCGGGACCGCTGTTTTCAGTGTTGAGGCCTGATTCCGGGAGTATGGAGGAAAACCTTAATTCGCTGGTGGACGGGCAGAGCGATTTCCTTCTGACCTATGCCCATCCCGAAGTGCCGATGCTGCTCGATGCGCAGACCTTCGAGTTCCGCGTGCTGGGTGCGGAAAACATCATTCCCGTTTCCGCGCCGGCGAAAGATGGTTCACCGCTGCATGCGCTGGTGGAAAATGCGCGAAAACCCTTCGCCTATCTGGATTATGAAAAGGCGTCGTTTTTCGGTCCGTTGCTGCGCGATCTGCTGAGCGCGCGCCTGCCGCAATTCGAGCGGGTGCATGAGGGCAGCATGTCGGTGGGGCTGAAAGCCATGGCGATGGCCGGCTGGGGTGTCGCCTGGGTGCCGGAAAGCCTGATGCGGCAGGAGCTGGACAGCGGCGCGCTGGTGCGTGCCGCCGATGACAGTTTCGATATTGCCGTCGATATCCGGCTCTATCGTTCCAAGGAGAACCGCCGGCCCGTTGTCGAGCGTATATGGGCGGTTCTCGAAGGCTGATGTTTGCTTAAATCGCGGTGCGGCGGGCGTTTTCCAGATAGAGCGCGCGCAGACGGCTGACGAGCGGGCCGGGCTTGCCATTGCCAACCGGCTTGCCGTCGATCTTCGTTACAGAGACAACGAAGTTGGAGGCGCTGGTCAGGCAGGCTTCGTCGGCATTCAGCGCCTCTTCCAGCGTGAAGGGCCGCTCTTCCAGCGTGAAGCCGGCTTCCCTGGCCAGTTGCAGGGCGGCGAGGCGGGTGCAGCCGGGCAGGGTCTTGTTGCTGTTGCCGCGGGTGATGATCTTCTTGTCGCCGGTGATGATATAGGCGGTGGAGGAAGCGCCTTCGGTCACGAAACCATCCTCGATCATCCACGCCTCGTCACAGCCTTCGGCCTTGGCGATGCGCTTTGCCATGACCTGCGGCAGAAGGCAGACGGTCTTGATGTCGCGGCGTTCCCAGCGCTGGTCGGGAACGGATTTGACGGCGATGCCGGCTTCTTCGACCGGGGTGCCGATCAGCTTCTTGGCCTGGGTGAACATGACAAGCGTTGGCTTCAGATCGGCGGAGAACAGGAAGTTGCGGTCTTCAGCACCTCGCGTCAGCTGCAGATAGATCATGCCTTCGACGAGATTGTTGTCTGCGATCAGGCGGCGCTCGGCCTCGACGATTTCCTTGGTCGTGACAGGCAGGGTCACGTCGATTTCGCGGGCGCTGCGCTCCAGCCGGGCCATGTGCAGGTCGCTATCGATCAGCTTGCCTTCCAGAACCGAGGTGACTTCATAGATGCCGTCGCCGAACAGGAAACCGCGGTCGAAGATGGAAAGGCGGGCGTCCGCTTCGGGCAGGAATTCGCCGTTGACGTAAACGATGCGACCGGATGGGCTAGTCATGAAAACTCCGTCTGGAAAAGTCAGGCTGAAAGAAGGGTTTTAAGGGCGTCGATGGAAATGGCCTCGACCGTGGAGGCCTTGCCGGTGCCGGCATTAAAGCCGGTTGTCGTGGTTGCGGCGCAGAGCGAGTTGAGGATCGCCTCCTCCGTCGCCTCTATCGCGGCTTCGAAGAGCGGCGAAATCGCATCGTTGGAAAGTTCTGGATAGTCTGCGACGGCCTTTCGGCGCGTGGGCGTGCGGCGCAGCCGCTCATCGGTGGAAAATGCCAGCGCGTAATCGCCAGAACCATTGCTGAGCGCGGCACCCGTGCGTGCCAGCCCGCCGAAGCTTCTGGCGGCCAGACGCTTTAGATTGCGGGAGGAGAGCGGCGCATCGGTTGCCACAATGATAACGATCGAGCCGTCCTCGTCCTTGTGGTCAGGGCTGACATAGGGACTGCCGCAGACCAGCAGATGGCCGCCGTAGTTGGACTGCACGAGAATGCCGAGCGTATAGGTCGTTCCGGCGATGGTGACGATGCGGGATGCGGTGCCGATGCCGCCTTTCATGCCGAAGGCCACCGTGCCGGTTCCGGCACCCACGCCGCCCTCGGCCACCGGGCCTGTGGCCGCGTTTTGCAGCGCGACCGAAATTTCCTCGATGGTCGGGCGGCCGGCACGGATGTCGTTCAGGCGGGAATCGTTGGTTTCGCCAACGACGGCATTGATCGAGACGACTTTCTCATTGCCCGGCTGTGCCAGCGTATGGCGGTTGATCGCCTCGATGGCCCGGCCAGTTGCCAGCGTATTGGTGAGGATGATGGGTGTTTCGAGTTCGCCGAGTTCCTCGATCTGGGTGGAACCCGCAAATTTGCCGAAGCCGTTATAGACGGCGAAGGCGGCGGGCACCTTGTCTTGAAAGAGATTACTGCCATGCGGCAGGATCGCGGTTGCGCCCGTGCGGATCGTGTCGCCTTCGATGACGGTCGAATGGCCGATGGTCACGCCTTCGACATCGGTGATGGCGTTGAGCGGGCCGGTCTCGAAATGGCCGGGCCGGAAACCGATATCGCGCAGTCTCGGGCGGGTCGTCTGATGCATCGGGCGATCACTTTTGCGGAATACGGGCTCAAGGTGGAAAAGGCGCGGCTTCATGAAAAGCTTTGCTCTGACTTGACGTTAGACTACTTCGCCGCGAAACGGCATCGCAAAAATGGAATAGTTTTATGCGGGCAATGGATGCGCTCAGGAGGCGCGCAGCGCGGGTTCGCCTTCACGCTCCAGCCATTGGCGCATCGCGTCTTCCGTCTCTTCGCTCGTTGGTGCGCCGATGCGGCCGCCGAAGATCGTGCATTTCAGCGCGGCGGCAACGGAGGAGAGGCGGATGGCCGCGCGGCTTTCCATGCGCTCAGCCATCGCAAGTGCAAACGTGCCGTGGAAAATATCGCCCGCCGCCAGGGTATCGACTGCCTTAACCTGCATGGTCGTCTGGAAATGCACCGTGGGATCGCCGGCTTCCGTCCACCAGCAGCCTAGTGGACCGGCGGTGACGGCGATGAAGGTCTGCGGGTAGCGGGAATGCAGCATCGGCAGCATGTCCTTCACCGTTTCAAGTCCGGTGAGCCGGGCGGCGGCGGGTTCGGAAAAGACGATATGGGTTGCGGCGGGAGCGAGCTTTTCAAGCGTCTCTACCGGAGCAACGTCGCCATCCAGAATGGCCGGTTTGCCAAGCGCGCGTGCCACAGTCAGAACATCGAGCGCCAGTTCCGGCCAGCGCACATCCACCAGGATGGCATCGAAAGGAGCAATATCCTCCGGCGTGCAGGTGCGTTTTTTCTCATGCAGCCGGTGATCGTAAAAAGGCACGATCAGCCGTTCTCCCCGGTCATCGATGATGATTGTCGACAGGGCCGAGCGTGCGCCGGGTGCAACCGTCATGCCTGATGTGTCGATGCCGCTTTCACTGAGATCGCCCAGGATGCGGGTACCGGTTTCGTCATCGCCCACCGCGCCCCAGAGGCTGGCGCGGCCCCCCATGCGATGGACGGCGTAGGCAGCACTCGACGCCATGCCTTCGGCAATCTGCAGCATCTCATAGGGCAGGACCTTGCCTTCGCCCTTCGGCATGTCGTGCACACGAAACAGGGTGTCCAGCACGGCGGCACCCACGCAGAGCACATGCTTGCCGCCCTGTTTGTCTGCCATGCTGTTCACTCCTGTCACCTGTCAGATACGCTTGCCGCTGTCCTTGTCGAACAGATGCACGGTTGCCGGATCGATGGCAATGTGGATCGTATCGCCGAAGCGGACATTGAGGCGCTCGCGGAACAGGCAGGCAATGTCATCGCCCTTGCAATTCAGCTTGGCATAGATTTCCGAGCCGGTGCCTTCGACCAGTTCGACCCGGCCTTCAATGCCACTCTCAGCGGCGCGGATATGTTCCGGCCGCACGCCGTAGACGAGGTCACGGCCGCCCAGCTTGCCGATATCGGCATTGGCGGGCAGCGGCAGGCTGAGGCCCTTCGCCGTGCGGAACACACCTTCCTCCACCCGGCCGCGAATGAAATTCATCGCGGGCGAGCCGATGAAGCCGGCGACGAAGAGGTTGGCGGGATTGTCGTAAAGCTCCAGCGGCGCGCCGATCTGCTCGATGACGCCATCATGCAGCACCACGATCTTGTCGGCCATGGTCATGGCTTCCACCTGGTCGTGGGTGACATAGATGGTGGTGGTGCCGATGCGCTGGTGCATGGCCTTGATCTCGCCGCGCATCTGCACGCGCAGCTTGGCGTCGAGGTTGGAAAGCGGCTCATCGAACAGGAACACCTGCGGATCGCGCACCAGCGCGCGGCCCATGGCGACACGCTGGCGCTGGCCGCCGGAAAGCTGGCGCGGATAGCGGTCCAGCAGCTTTTCCAGCCCCAGAATGGCCGCGGCCCTGTCGACCTTGGCCTTGGTTTCCTCGGCGCTCACCTTCTTCAGCTTCAGCGCGAAGCCCATATTATCCTTGACCGTCATATGCGGATAAAGGGCGTAGTTCTGGAACACCATGGCGATGTCGCGGTCACGGGCGGGCAGGTGGCTGACCTCGCGTGCGCCGATGTGGATTTCGCCGTCGCTCAACTCCTCCAGCCCGGCGATCATGCGCAGCAGGGTGGACTTGCCGCAGCCGGAAGGGCCGACGAGCACGACGAATTCGCCATCCTTGATGTCGATATCGATGCCGTGGATGATGTTGACCGCGCCGAAGCGCTTCTGGACATTTTGGATATTGACCGGTGCCATGTGCAGGTTCCCGTTATGATTTGTTTGGTTCAGCCGCCCTTGACGGCGCCGGCGGTGAGACCCGCCACGATCTGTTTCTGTGCGAACATGGTCAGCAGCAGCACCGGCAGCGTCACGATCAGAGCTGCGGCGGCAAGCGGACCCCAGCTCACCTGTTCGAAGGACAGCATGTTGTAGACCGCGACCGGCAGGGTGCGGGTTTCACGGCTGGCCAGCACGATGCCGAAGACGAAGTTGTTCCACGAGAAGATGACCGCGAGGATGAAGGAGACGACGATGCCGGGCTTGGCAATCGGCAGCGCCACCAGCCGGAACACCTGCCAGGAGGATGCGCCGTCGATGCTTGCCGCCTCTTCCAGCTCTTTAGGCGTGGTCTCGAAATAACCGATCATGATCCAGACGACGATCGGAACCGTCACCACCAGATGGATGATGATCTGTGGCCAGAGCGTGCCGAGCAGGTTCAGCCATTGGAACAGCAGGAACAGCGGAATGAGGAAGGAGAGGCCGGGCGTCATGCGGGCGATCATGATGACCACAGCCGACTTTTCCGCCTTCAGCCGGGCGATGCCGTAACCGGCGGGCACGCCGATGACGAGCGCGAGAATAGTGGCCGCACCGGTGACGAGGACCGAATTCCAGAAATAGAGGAAGAAATTGTTCTCTTCGAACACCTTCACATAGTTCGACCAGGCGAAACGTTCGGGGATCAGGATTGGCGGATAAGCGCCGTTGTCGATTTCATATTTCAGCGACAGCGAGATCATCCACATGAAGAACAGGATGACCGGCGAGATCATCACCAGCGCCACGAAGAACAGGCCGAGCCGGTCGAGATTTCTGCGTTTCAGGATTTTTGCGGACATCAGTGTTCCTCCATCTCGTTCCATTGCGAGCGCTGGCGCACCATCAGAAGCACGAAGGAGAGCGCCACGATGATGATGAAGAAGACGACGGCCATGGCTGAGCCGTAACCGATGTCGTAATAGGCAAACGCCGTATTGTAGAGGTAGATGTTTATAGTTTCCGATGCCGTGCCGGGTCCGCCCTGGGTCATCGCATAGATGATATCGAAGCTTTTGACGGCGTCGATGGAGCGGATGATGACAGCGATCATCAGAAACGGCGCGATCATCGGCATGGTGAGATAACGAAACTTCTGCCAGGCATTGGCGCCGTCGATTTCGGCGCTTTCATAGGGTTCGCGGGGCACTGCGGCGAGCCCGCCGAGCACGATCAGCATGACCAGCGGCGTCCATTGCCAGGTTTCCACCAGCACCAGCGAGGGGATGACGGTGGACTGGTTGTAGATCCATTCCAGCGGGCCGATGCCGATGAAGGAGAGCAGATAGTTCAGGACACCGAGCTGCGGGTGGAACATCATGGTCCAGACGAGCGCGATGGCGACCGGCGTCGCCATCATCGGCATGACGAAGACGCCGCGCAGAAAACCGCGCAGCGGAAACTGCGCATCGAAAACCAGCGCCGCCAATGTTCCGAGGAACAGCGGAGCGACGACCGACAGCACGGTATAGATGAGCGTGTGCCAGAGCGATTCCCAGAACCGGGCGTCGCTGGCGAGCCGGATGTAGTTCTCGAAACCGATAAAGCTCTGCTCCTGTCCGAGCGTCCAGCGATGCGCGCTCATCCAGAGGGTAAAGACCCATGGAAAAACGATTACCGCCGAAATGACGACAAGTGCCGGTATGACGAAGGGCCAGTAGTTGGGAGCAAGCCTTGCCGGCCCGCTCCCTTCTTTACGACTGACGCCTGTTTTGGTGTTTTCGATGCTCACGGAGGCCATTATCCCTCGCTACGCGCCAGAACGGGTGCGAACTGTTCCGTCGCCTTTTTGAGTTCGGCGGCAGGATCCGCGCCGCCGATCATGTTGGTGAGGCCGACGCCGTAGATATCGCGGAATTCCGTCACCGGAATGATGACGGGCAGCGCAAGCTGCGAGACCTTGCCGGAACCGACGACCGCATCCAGCCAGGCGGCCGGCATCTTCACGCCTTCGCGCACCTTCTGGTCTTCGAGGATGGACTGGCGGAATGGAACGCCGGCACCCGCCTGCAACAGACGCGCGCCCATTTCATGCGAAATCGCCCATTGGCAGAAGAGGTAAGCGGCTTCCTTCTTGCTGCTGGCTTCGACAACACAGAGACCATCGCCGAAAGTGCCGGCGGCCTGGGTTGCCGGGCCCTTCGGCATGACGCCGTAACCGACCTTGCCGACGACGCGGGATTTTTCCGGGTTTTCGATTGGCGGCGCAAAACCGACGCCATCGAACCACATGCCGATCTTGCCCTGGAGGAAGGCCGACTGCGCTTCTGCCCAGTTGAAGCCGGAGACGCCGGGAGGAGCGGCTTTCGTCATCAGGCGCTGATAGAGCTTGGCCGCTTCAACCGCCTCCTTGGACTCGGTGTTGACCTTTCCATCCGCGCCGATGGGCTTTGCGCCGTAACCCAGCATCAGCGAGGTCCAGACCGGGGTATTGGCGTTCTTCAGGCCACGGGCAACGAAACCATAGGTGTTGGTTGCGGGATCGGTGATCTTTTCCGCCGCCGTCACCAGTTCCTCGAAGGTCTCAGGGTATTTCAGGCCCTTGGCTTCGAAGAGCTCCTTGTTCCAGTAGACGATCCAGTAGTCCACCGAGAAGGGCAGCGAGCGCAGCACGCCGTCGCTATCCTTGGCAAATAGCATACCGGCCTCGGCAAAATCCTTCTCCGCAAGCGAAGGGTCGGTCAGCGACGGGTCCTTCAGGAAGCCGCTGATATCGGCCAGCCACTTGCCCTTTTCGAACTGGCGCTTCTGCACGTGGTAGCTCAGATGCACCACATCGAAGCTCGGTTTGCCGGAGGAAAGCTCGATCACGACCTTCTGGCGCTGCTGCTGTTCCGGGGTGGCTTCGGCATTGACCTTGATGCCGGTCAGCTCTTCGAATTCGCCGAGATATTTGATCAGCGTTTCGCTGCGCGGGCTTTTGACGAGATTGACCTCAAGCGTGGTGCCGGCGTGTTTTTTCCAGTTCACCGCCGCCGATGCCGGGCGAATGCCGAGCATCGCGCCGCCGCCAAGCGCCGCCGTGCCTGCCAGAAAGGCGCGACGCGTGGGGTTGAGCAATGAATGCGTCATGTCAGTTCTCCTCCAGATTAGCCGGAAATTCTCCTCACCCCGGCTTGTTGCTTATTTTCCTGCAATCCCGGCGCAGAACCCTCTTCAGTCCCTGCCGGAATTGCCCTAAACCGCCAGCGCCCTGTCCCTTGCGTTGCGGATATGGGCGGTCAGCCGCTCCACGGCGTCTTCGACGGATCGCCTCTCGATGGCCTCGAGAATGGCGAGATGTTCCTTCATCACCGACTTCACGTGGCCGGCGATGCGGAAGCGCTCCTGATTGATGAGGCGCATCTTGATGGAATTGACCCGGTAGGCGTTCGAGATGATCGAGTTGCCGAGCGCATCGATGAAGGCGTCGTGCATGCCCCAGTCCACCTGCTGCGCATGCTCGTCCAGTTCCGGCGATTCCCCGCCATTTTCAGCCGCTTCGGCAATGTCGCGATGCTGTTTTAAAAGCTTTGCGATTGCCTCGTCGGAGGCCGAGCGGGTAAAAAGCGCGACAGCCTCCTTTTCGAGAAAGATGCGGAACTGGAACGCCTCGCGGATGAGATTGAGGTCGATATGGGCGACCTGCAACCCCCGCTGCGGCACGGTCTTGATAAGGCCTTCCGCCTCCAGCCGCGGAATGGCCTCCCGGATCGCCCCCAGCGGCAGACCCGTCAACTCCACGAGGCGGCGTTGCGAGATGAACTGCCCCGGGCGAACGTCGCGCGAGAGAAGGTGATGCGTAAAGCTTTCATACGCCCGTTCCCGCAATGTCTGTTCGCCGGTATCTTCCATGCTCAACCTTTCAAGGTCTGTTCAGGCGGCCTGCCTGCGAAACAGCGAATCGAACGCGCCTTCGATCTGCCGCCGGTCCTCCGGTGAAATGGCGACGAGCGGTGCGCGCACGTCCGACCAGATATTTTCCCCTGTCGTGTGTGATACCAGCACCTTGACCGCTGGTGTAACCGGGAATTTCAGAAGTTCCACAACAAGATCTTCGACGCGCTTGTCGTCCTTGCCGTCGACGGCCATGGCGCGGACTTCCTGTGTCAGGAAATTGGCGACGCCGGAGATCGCGCCCTGACCGCCGAGGCGAACACCCTTCGCCAGATCGCGCTCATCGCCGATCAGGATGGCGAGATCGCCATGTTCTTTCAGCAGACGCTCGGTATGGCTCCAGTTGCCGGAGGAATCCTTGACGCCGGTGACGATGCCGGGGAATGCCTTTTTCAGCCGTCCAACCAGCTCGACCGACAATGTCACCATGGTCACGGAAGGGATGTTGTAGACGAGAATGTCGCGAGCGCCCTTGCCGATCTTTTCGAACACCGCCGAGAACCAGGCAAACAGGCCGTCATCGCTGACATTCTTGAAATAGGAGGGCGGGGCGAGAAGAATATTGCGGGCGCCGGCCTTCAGGGCCTCGGCCGACTGGTCGGCGGCGTCCTCGATGGAATCCACCAGAACGCCGGTGACCAGACGGGAAGGCGCAACGCCGGCCTCGATGAAGCGGGAGAGAATGACCTGCCGTTCACGGCTGCCGACGGAGCATCCTTCGCCCGTGGTGCCGAAGAGTGTCACGCTGTCGCAGCCATTTTCAAGGCAGCGTCGGGCATGGGCGATCATGGCGTCGATATCGACCGTTCCGTCCTTTTTGAAAGGAGTGGTCAGGGCTGCCGAAAGGCCAAATTTCTGGGTCAAGTAAGATGCTCCTCGAAGGTGATTGCGCATTGATAACGCGCTGACATGTTAGTTGTAAAGAGGTAATTGCAGTTTGATTGTTCGGAAGAAGGGAAGCGAGGAATTCGCTTCGGCGTGCGTTGCGGGGCAACGTTGCGAGGCGTGGGGATGGAAGGGTTGTGCAGGGAGAGGAAGGCTGCTTTACCTTGGTGACAGCGCGCTTATGCTCTTTGCAGGGCGAGCGGATAAATGCGAAAATAAATTTGACTGTTGGAGTAAAGATTTTTATCAGCAATCTGAATATTAGGGATAAAGGGACCATCATCATGACCATTGCGGAGCCGTCAGCGCCTGTAGCAGACATTGAGCAGAGCCGCGTCAAGCGCCTGAAAGCTGCGACGCGCGGCGCGCATGGCGATCTCGATGCCTTCATCATGGCATCGAAGCCGTTCGAGAGCCGGGAGAACTTCGGCAAATTCGTGGAAACGCAATATCTTTTTCATCGTGACCTCGATGTCTTCTTTTCCAATGCGACGCTCGATGGCCTGCTTCCTGATCTCAAGGGCCGCCGCCGTCTCTCCATGATCGAGCAGGACCTTGCCGATCTCGGTCTTGCCATTCCCGAAACCGCCGAGCCGCGCTTCACCGGTGAAATGCCGTTCGATCTGCCGGAGGCCATGGGTTGGCTTTATGTGGTTGAAGGCTCCAATCTGGGCGCTGCTTTCCTGCTGAAGGATGCGGCCAAGCTTGGTCTGAATGAAGACTTCGGCGCGCGCCATCTGGCCGGCGCCCCGGAAGGACGCGGCCTGCACTGGCGCACTTTCACCGCCGCTCTCGATGAGATTTCGCTGACGGTCGAAGAGGAAGAGCGGGTCATCGCCGGTGCGGAAGCCGCTTTCCGGGCCGTGCATGCCTATGCGCGGCAACGCCTCGCCTGAGATTTTGGCATAGCTTTGCGATTCTTGTTCTCATCGCGCAGACGTGCCCCGTGGCACGTGTGTGTTCGATTGAGTCGTAAAATCCCTGCACCGTCACCCCGGACTTGAACCGGGGTCCAGTGCGATCAAGTCCTTGATCGCGAAAGGCTCCTCTCACGGCGCAGACGCGCCGTGGCTGGATGCCGGCTCAAGGCCGGCATGACGGAGGGAGGTTTTGGGATGCCGCGCAACGCTCCGCGACCGATATAAGAGCCGCCCATTTCCCGCAGATTGCGTTCGATATTTGCCGAATAAACAGGCAAATAATTTTATCGAATGATAAAATTTTTATCTTTTGGTAAAAATAATTCGCCTCCAAAATTTTATCCATTTGATAAAATTATTTTATTTGGTCTGGCACAGAACCTGCTACTCTTTTGCCAAGTCAGGAGACACCTGATGCAAAAAAGGGAACAGCAAGATGGAAGTTGGTGTTTTTATCCCGATCGGGAACAATGGTTGGCTGCTGTCAGAAAACGCGCCGCAATACAAACCGAGTTTCGACCTGAACAAGGCCATCACTTTGAAGGCGGAGCAATATGGTTTCGACTTCGCGCTCTCGATGATCAAGCTGCGCGGTTTTGGCGGCAAGACCGAGTTCTGGGACTATAATCTGGAATCCTTCACGCTGATGGCGGGCCTTGCCGCTGTCACCTCCAAGATCAAGCTGTTCGGCACGGCCGCAACGCTGGTCATGCCGCCGGCCATCGTAGCCCGCATGGCGACGACCATCGACTCCATTTCCGGCGGCCGTTTCGGCATCAATCTTATTACCGGCTGGCAGCGGCCGGAATATAGCCAGATGGGACTCTGGCCGGGCGACGATTATTTCGGTGATCGTTATGAATATCTCGGCGAATATACGACAGTCCTCAAGGAATTGCTGACGGAGGGCCAGTCGGACTACAAGGGCAAGTTCTTCCAGATGGAGGATTGCCGCATGAAGCCGGTGCCGCAGGGCGACGTCAAACTCATCTGCGCCGGCTCTTCCAATTCCGGCATGGCGTTTTCGGCCAAGTTCGCCGATTACAGCTTCTGCTTCGGCGTCGGCGTCAATACGCCGAAGGCCTTCGCACCCACCAATGAGCGGCTGCTGGCGGCAACGGAAAAGACCGGCCGCGAGGTTAAGTCCGTCGTGCTGACCATGATCCTTGCCGAGGAAAAATCCGAAGATGCCTGGGCGAAATGGGAGCACTATAAGGCCGGTGCAGATGAGGATGCGATCAAGTGGCTCGGCCTGCAAAGCGCTGTCGACACCAAATCCGGCTCCGACACCAATGTTCGCCACATGTCCAATCCCGTCTCGGCGGTCAACATCAACATGGGAACGCTGATCGGCTCCTATGAGGAAGTGGCGGCGATGCTGGACGAGATGAGCGAAGTGCCGGGAACGGGCGGCGTGATGCTGACCTTCGACGACTTCCTCGAAGGCGTCGAGAAATTCGGCAAATATGTGCAGCCGCTGATGAAGAGCCGCGCGCATGTTCAGGCTGCACTGGAGGCTGCGGAATGAGTGAAGCCGTCGTGGCGGGTTACAAGGGGCCGGAAAGCCGTTCGGAAAGTGTGACGCTTCCCGCAAGGCCGGAGCCGATCACCCTGAAACCCAGCGAGACCGCCGTTGTCGTGGTCGACATGCAGAACGCCTATTCGACCGAGGGCGGTTATGTCGATCTGGCCGGTTTCGATATTTCCGGGGCCAAGGGCACCATCGCCAACATCAAGAAGACGCTGGATGCGGCGCGGGCGGCAGGCGTTCAGGTCATCTATTTCCAGAATGGCTGGGACAAGGACTACGTCGAGGCGGGCGGGCCAGGTTCGCCCAACTGGCACAAGTCCAATGCGCTGAAGACCATGCGCAAACGCCCGGAACTGCAGGGCCAGTTGCTGGCCAAAGGCACCTGGGACTACGCCATTGTCGACGAGTTGCAGCCGCAGCCCGCCGATATTCTGGTGCCTAAGACGCGATACAGCGGTTTCTTCAATACCAATATGGATAGCGTGCTGCGCGCCCGCGGCATCCGCAATCTGGTTTTTGTCGGCATCGCCACCAATGTCTGCGTGGAAAGCTCGCTGCGCGATGCCTTCCATCTCGAATATTTCGGGGTCATGCTGGAGGATGCCACGCATCATCTGGGCCCGGACTATATCCAGCAGGCGACGGTCTACAATGTCGAGAAATTTTTCGGCTGGGTCGCCACCGTCAATGATTTCTGCGGCGTCATCTCGCAGGCCGCACCCGTCAGCGCTTGATATCCAACCACAAGAGGAGAACGAAATGCCGAAGAAGATCGTCGTGCCCGCCGGCACCAGCAAACCCATCGCTCCCTTTTCGCCGGGAACCCTTGCCGATGGCGTGGTTTACGTTTCCGGCACGCTGCCCTTCGACAAGGACAATAATGTCGTGCATGTGGGCGATGCGAGCGCCCAGACCCGCCATGTTCTCGAAACCATCAAGTCCGTCATCGAAACCGCCGGCGGCACGATGGAGGACGTGACGATGAACCATATCTTCATCACCGACTGGGCGAATTACCAGGCCGTCAACACGGTCTATGCCGAATATTTCCCCGGCGACAAGCCGGCGCGTTATTGCATCCAGTGCGGCCTCGTAAAGCCAGACGCGCTGGTGGAAATCGCCACCGTCGCCCATATCGGCAAATAGGGCGAAACGGCAGATGATGCATTTCGAGGTTCATGGCCGGACTGATCCTGAGGCGCCCACCATCCTGCTGTCATCGGGGCTGGGCGGATCGGGCGCCTATTGGACGCCGCAGATCGAAGCCCTTGCCGATCATTTCCGGATTGTCACCTACGATCATCGCGGAACCGGCAGGACCGGCGGCGAGGTGCCGCTGGATGGCGGCATATCGGCGATGGCGGATGATGTGCTGGAAATCGTCTCGGCGCTGAACCTCGAGAAATTCCACTTCATGGGTCATGCGCTTGGCGGTCTGATCGGCCTCGATATCGCGCTGCGCCAGCCCGGCCTTATCGACAGGCTCGTTCTGATCAATGCCTGGAGCAAGGCGGATCCGCATTCCGGGCGCTGCTTTGATGTGCGGATCGAGCTTCTGGAGAAATCCGGCGTTGAGGCTTTCGTGAAAGCCCAGCCGCTGTTTCTTTATCCGGCCGCCTGGATGTCGGAACATCAGGAGCGGCTGGCGCGGGACGATGCCCATGGCGTCGCGCATTTTCAGGGCAAGGGGAATGTGCTTCGGCGCATCGCGGCACTGAGGGCCTTTGACGTCGATAGTCGCCTCGGCGAGATCGGCAATCCGGTTCTGGTGGTGGGCACGAAAGACGATCTCCTGGTGCCCTACACCCGCTCCGTGCGTCTCGCTGAGGGTTTGCCGCAGGGGGAACTCTGCCTTCTCGATTTCGGGGCGCATGCGGTCAATATTACTGAAGCTGACCTTTTCAATGCCCGGCTTTTGCAGTTTCTGCTACCGGCAACACGAACATTCTGACGGGATTTTTAGGACAATGACGACAGCACTCGACGACAAGGCACTTGCAGCACTTTTCACCGCGGCGCGCACCCACAATGGCTGGGCTGACAAGCCGGTCGGCGACGAGACGCTGAGAGAGCTTTACGATCTGACGAAGATGGGTCCGACCTCAGCCAATTGCTCGCCGGGACGTTTCGTGTTCGTGCGCAGCCAGGAAGCGAAAGAAAAACTGCGGCCAGCGCTTTCGTCGGGCAATCTCGAAAAGACGATGGCAGCACCCGTCACCGTGATTGCCGCCATCGACCGCGAATTTTACGAGAAACTGCCGATGCTGTTTCCGCATGCCGATGCCCGTTCGTGGTTCACCTCCAGCCCGGCCGTGGCCGAGGAAACGGCCTTCCGCAATGCCACTTTGCAGGCGGGTTATCTCATCCTAGCAGCCCGCTCGTTGGGACTTGATACCGGGGCGATGTCCGGTTTCGACAAAGGCAAGGTGGATGCGGCGTTTTTCGCAGGCACGACGTGGAAGTCCAATTTCCTGATCAATCTCGGCTATGGCGATCCGTCGAAGCTTTTCGGACGGTTGCCCCGCCTTGGCTTCGAAGACGCCTGTGTGCTGGCTTGATGGCCTGTTAAGGAAGGATGGGTTAGATGCAGATGATGTCTCTTGAAAAGGAAGCGGAAATGGAGACGAAGACTGCACAGCAGCGCAGCCTCGATTATAGAAACGCCATGGCGCGGCTCGGTGCGGCGGTCAATATCGTCACCACGGACGGGGCGGCAGGCCGTGCAGGCTTTGCAGCGACGGCGGTTTGCAGCGTTTCCGACAATCCGCCCACCCTTCTTATCTGCCTCAACCGCAATTCTTCCGCTTACAGGGTGGTGAAGGCCAATGGCGTCGTCTGCGTCAACACGCTCGCCGCCCATCACGAGGTGCTGAGCACGCTTTTCGGCGGCAAGACGCCGGCGGAAGAGCGTTTCGCCGCCGGGAGCTGGGGTGTGCTTGAAACCGGCGCGCCGGTTCTGGAGGACGCGCTTGTCTCTTTCGACTGCCGCATCCGTGAGGCGCATGACGGCGGCACGCATGATATTCTGATCTGCGAGGTTGTGGATATGAAGATCAATGAAGGCGATGAGGCGCTGATGTATTTCAACCGGCGTTACCGGGTGCTTTGATCCAGCGGGAGTTTTTCCTCTCGGACTATAGAAAGGGCGTTTCCGGCCTCCCGGAAACGCCCTTTTCATTTACTTGATCAGCGGCAGAAGATCGTTGATCGACTTCTTGGCGTCGCCGTAGAACATGCGGGTATTGTCCTTGTAGAACAGCGGGTTCTCGATACCGGAGTAACCCGTGCCCTGGCCGCGCTTGGAGACGATGACCAGTTTGGACTTCCACACTTCCAGAACCGGCATGCCCGCAATCGGCGAGTTCGGATCGTCCTGGGCGGCCGGATTGACGATGTCGTTGGAGCCGATGACGATGACGACGTCGGTATTGGGGAAGTCGTCGTTGATCTCGTCCATTTCCAGCACGATGTCGTAAGGCACCTTGGCCTCGGCCAGCAGCACGTTCATGTGGCCGGGAAGACGGCCTGCGACCGGGTGGATGGCGAAGCGCACGGTCTTTCCGTCGGCGCGCAGCTTGCGGGTCAGTTCGGAGACCGCGGCCTGCGCCTGCGCCACCGCCATGCCGTAGCCGGGAACGATGATGACGCTGTCGGCGTCATTCAGCGCTGCGGCCACGCCTTCGGCGTCGATCGCCACCTGCTCGCCCTCGATTTCCATCGCCGGACCCGTCGTGCCGCCGAAGCCGCCGAGGATGACCGAGATGAAAGAGCGGTTCATCGCCTTGCACATAATGTAGGAAAGGATGGCACCCGAGGAGCCGACCAGCGCACCGGTGACGATCAGCAGATCGTTGCCGAGCGTGAAGCCGATTGCCGCGGCCGCCCAGCCGGAATAGCTGTTCAGCATCGAAACGACGACAGGCATGTCGGCGCCGCCGATGCCCATGATCAGGTGATAACCGATGAAGAAGGCGGCAAGCGTCATCAGCACCAGCGTCCAAGCGCCGGCGCCGTTGCAATACATGATGAGCAGCACCAGCGACAGGATCGCAGCGCCGGCATTGAGCAAATGTCCGCCCGGCAGCTTCTTCGCCTTGCCGTCCACCTTGCCGGCAAGCTTGCCGAAGGCGACGACGGAGCCAGTGAAGGTGACTGCACCGATGAAGACGCCAAGGAAGACCTCGACCTTCATGATCGCCAGTTCCACCGGCGTCTTGTGGGCGAGAATGGCGGAAAAGCCCGTCAGCAGCGAACGCGCGGTCTCATCGAGCGAGGCGACATGCGCTTCCTCGATATGGGCGTTGAAGCCGATGAAGACGGCGGCGAGGCCGACGAAGGAGTGAAGGGCTGCAACAAGCTGCGGCATTTCGGTCATCTGCACGCGGCTTGCGACGAAGTAGCCGAGAACGGAGCCGCCCGCCAGCATCAGCAGCACCACGAGCCACTGCCCGACGCCCTTGCTGATCTCAGGGCCGAAGACGGTGGCGACGATGGCGAGACCCATGCCGACAATGCCGTACCAGACGGCGCGTTTGGCGCTTTCCTGTCCGGAAAGGCCACCAAGTGAAAGGATGAAAAGAACGGCTGCGGCAACATAGGCCGCGGAAACGATACCAATGGTCATTGAATGTCCCCTACACGGCTCAGGACTTCTGGAACATGGCGAGCATGCGCCGTGTCACGAGGAAACCGCCGACGATGTTGATCGTCGCGATCAGGACGGAAAGCGAGGCGAGGATCACCACCAGCCAGTTGCCGGAACCGATCTGCAGCAATGCGCCGATGATGACGATGCCGGAGATCGCGTTCGTCACCGCCATCAGCGGCGTGTGCAGCGAGTGGCTGACGTTCCAGATGACCTGGAAACCGACGAAGCAGGCCAGCACGAAAACGATGAAGTGGCTCATGAAGCTTGCCGGCGCGAAAGCGCCCACCAGAAGCAGGATCGCCGTACCCACGGCGAGCAGGCCGACCTGGCTTTTCGTCTGCGCCTTGAAGTCCGCGTGTTCCTTGGCGTGCTTTTCCTCAGGCGTGAGTTCTTTTGCTCTTTCCTTCGGCTTCTGCGCGGCAATCGCCTGAATTTTCGGCGGCGGCGGGGGATAAGTGATTTCACCCCGATAGGTGACCGTCGCACCGCGGATGACGTCGTCTTCCATGTTGTGAACCGGCTTGCCGTCCTTTGCAGGCGTCAGATCGGTCATCATGTGGCGGATGTTGGTGGAATAGAGCGTCGAGGCCTGCGTGGCCATACGGCTCGGGAAATCCGTATAGCCGATGACGATGACGCCATTCTCTGAGACGACACGGCTGTCGGGAACCGTGAGGTCGCAATTGCCGCCGCGTTCGGCGGCCAGGTCGACGATGACCGAACCCGGCTTCATCATCGCCACCATGTCGGCGAGCCACAGTTTCGGGGCGTCGCGGCCCGGAATGAGCGCCGTGGTAATGACGATATCGATCTGCGGCGCGAGTTCGCGGAATTTTTCGAGCTGCTTCTCGCGGAATTCCGGCGAGGAGGGGGCGGCATAACCGCCGGTGGCCGCGCCATCCTGCTGCTGGTCGGCGAAATCGAGATAGACGAATTCGGCGCCCATGGATTCGATCTGTTCGGCCACTTCCGGGCGAACGTCGAAGGCATAGGTGATGGCGCCGAGCGATGTGGCCGTGCCGATGGCGGCGAGACCGGCGACGCCTGCGCCGATGACCAGCACCTTGGCGGGCGGCACCTTGCCGGCGGCGGTGACCTGGCCGGTGAAGAAGCGGCCGAAATTATTGCCGGCCTCGATGACCGCGCGATAACCGGCGATATTGGCCATGGAGGACAGGGCGTCCATCTTCTGGGCACGGGAAATGCGCGGCACCATGTCCATGGCGATGACACTTGCGCCCTTTTCCTTCGCCTGCTCCAGAAGGTCCTTGTTCTGGGCGGGATAGAAGAACGAGATCAGCGTCTTGTCCGAAGACAGGCGATCAATCTCCGACGTTTCCGGCGGACGAACCTTGGCGATGATATCGGAACCGGCGTAAAGCGCATCGGCGCTGTCGACGATCGTCACACCGGCTGCGCGATAGGCGTCGTCGGAAAAACCCGCCGCCTTGCCTGCACCGGTTTCAAGAATGCAATCATATCCGAGTTTCTGCAATGCCTGGGCGCTGTCGGGCGTCATGCCGACGCGCGCCTCGCCCTCATATAATTCCTTAGGTGTCCCGATTCTCAAAATGGCTCTCCCTCTGCCTGATAATATAGGGGGGTCATAACCTATTCAGGGGGGCTTTGTCTCCATATTGATTTTGTCTTGCCTGCGACGGAATGACAGCCCGCTGCGACAGTCTTGTTCGATATGCGGACGTATCGCGCAATAAAAGAACCCGGCGCTCCAGCGCCGGGTTCCGAAAATGTCGAACAGGGTATGGCTCAATCCATGGCGTGGATATCGCGATCCTTGGTTTCCGGCAGGAACAGCAGGCCGACGACCAGCGTGATGCCCGCGAAGATGATCGGGTACCAGAGGCCGTAATAGATGTCGCCCTTCGCCGCGCTCATCGCAAAGGCGGTGGCGGGCAAAAGGCCGCCGAACCAGCCGTTACCGATGTGGTATGGCAGCGACATGCCGGAGTAGCGGATGCGGGTCGGGAACAGTTCGACCAGCAGGGCGGCGATCGGGCCATAGACCATCGTTACGTAGATGACGAGGACGGTCAGGACCGCAATGATGACGACCCAGTTCACGGCGGCCGGATCGGCCACCATGGAGAAGGTGCCGCCGCCGGCTACGGTGTAGACGGCCATTTCCGCCGCACCTGCGGCTTCTGCCGGTGTCAGCAGCTTGTCCGCCACCAGCTTATCGGTCGCGACCATTTTCTTGTCGGCAGCGCGAACGGCCTCCGCATTGAGGTTAAGCTCCGGATTTGCGGCAATGAAGGCATCCAGTTTCGCGTCCGGCACCTGCGCCGCGCCGCGCACCAGCGGGTAGCCGCCATCGTGAAGCGCCATGTTGACCTGCTTCTGGAAGGCCTTGTCCTTGGCTGCCGCATCCGCACCGGCGGCGACGGCGTCATAGCTGGTAATGGTGGCATCGCCGATCTTCACGGTGGCCGGCTGGCCGGCTGTGCCCGCAACCACGTCGTAAGGCACGGAGTTGCGTGTCAGGAACGAGGTGGCGATATCGCAGGATGTGGTGAATTTCGCCGTGCCGGTCGGGTTGAACTGGAACTTGCAGTCGCCGGGGGCTGCGGTCACGGTGGCGCGAACGGTGGACTGGGCTTGCGCCAGCGCCGGGTTGCCGGCCCATGTCAGTGCCTTGAACAGCGGGAAGTAGGTCAGCATGGCAAGGATGAGACCGGCCATGATGATCGGCTTGCGGCCGATCTTGTCGGAAAGCCAGCCGAAGATGACGAAGAAGCTGGTGCCGAGGATGAGTGCTGCCGCCACCATGATGTTGGCGGACTGGCCGTCGACCTTCAGGATGCTCTGCAGGAAGAACAGCGCGTAGAACTGGCCCGTATACCAGACAACGGCCTGGCCGATGACGGCGCCGACAAGCGCGATGAGCGCGATCTTTGCGTTCTTCCACTGGCCGAAGGCTTCGCTGAGCGGCGCCTTGGATGTCTTGCCTTCTTCCTTCATTTTCTTGAAGGCCGGAGATTCGTTCATTTTCAGACGAATCCAGACCGATACGCCGAGCAGCAGAACGGAGACGAGGAAGGGAATGCGCCAGCCCCAGGCAGCGAAGGCTTCCTTGCCGAGTGCGAACTGCACGCCGAGAATGACCACCAGCGACAGGAACAGGCCAAGCGTCGCCGTCGTCTGGATCCATGAGGTGTAATAGCCCCTGCGGCCGTTCGGTGCATGTTCGGCAACATAGGTTGCCGCACCGCCATATTCACCGCCGAGCGCCAGGCCCTGCAGCATGCGCAGAACGATCAGGATGATCGGAGCGGCAATGCCGATCTGCGATGCGCCGGGCAGCACGCCGACGAGGAAGGTGGACACACCCATGATGAGGATGGTGATGAGGAAGGTATATTTGCGGCCGACAATGTCGCCCAGACGGCCGAATACCAGCGCGCCGAAGGGGCGCACGAGGAAGCCGGCGGCGAAGGCCAGCAGCGCAAAGATGTTGCGTGTCGTTTCCGGATATTGGCTGAAGAAGTTCGCGCCGATATAGATCGCGAGCGAGCCGTACAGATAAAAATCGTACCATTCGAAGACTGTTCCGAGAGAAGAGGCGAAAATCACCTTCTTCTCTTCACCCGTCATTGGACGGGCGGCGCCGCTCACGGCTGCAATATCTGCCATTGTCTGTCCTCCACAGATGTCCCAATTGGCGCATTGCCGAGCCCATCTCTCTCCTCCGGACTCCCCATAAGGGTGCAATGCGCGGAGTGTCAGAGTGACAGAAAATTAACTGCAATAAGAGCGATGCTTTCGGATTATGACTTTAGTCTAATGCAAGGCGTCCCGAAAATGTCGCGAGGCCGATTTTACGGCCTGCGCAAGACGCCTCCAAACGCGCCTTTTTTCTTGACACAACCGAGAAACCTTCTAATAGCTTCTCGCGAAGAAGGAGCATCACCTTGCGCATGCATGTTGCAGACATGTTCGTCATGGAAGGACCGGCACAATCCGCCGGCGATGATCCGCGCCTTTCTCATTCTACCCGAATTACGGCCAAAACGACGATTAAAACCGTCTAACGTCTCTGGCCACCGCTCTCTCCCCGGTTTGGCTGGGGATTGAGGAAGCCGCGATCTGATGCGGGTTCCCACCTCACCAAAAAGAGGAGAGACAGAAAGAGAGCTTGATCATGGGTTTCAAAGTTGCAATTGCAGGCGCCACCGGCAACGTCGGTCGCGAAATGCTCAATATCTTGGCCGAACGCGGTTTCCCCGCCGATGAAGTCGTGCCGCTTGCTTCCGCCCGCTCGCAGGGCACGGAAGTCTCCTATGGCGACCGCACGCTGAAGGTCTCGAACCTCGAGAACTACGATTTTTCCGACACGGATATTTGCCTGATGTCGGCCGGCGGCGATGTTTCCAAGAAGTGGTCGCCGAAGATCGGTCAGCAGGGCTGCGTTGTCATCGACAACTCGTCCGCATGGCGCTACGACCAGGACGTTCCGCTGATCGTTCCGGAAGTCAATGCCGATGCAGTTGCGGGCTTCACCAAGAAGAACATCATCGCCAACCCCAATTGCTCCACGGCACAGCTCGTCGTCGCGCTGAAGCCGCTGCATGACTTCGCCAAGATCAAGCGCGTCGTCGTTTCCACCTACCAGTCGGTGTCCGGCGCCGGCAAGGAAGGCATGGACGAGCTGTTCCAGCAGACCCGCGCCGTGTTCGTCGCTGATCCGGTGGAAGCCAAGAAGTTCACCAAGCGCATCGCCTTCAACGTCATTCCGCATATCGACGTCTTCATGGAAGACGGCTACACCAAGGAAGAGTGGAAGGTTCTGGCCGAAACCAAGAAGATGCTCGATCCGAAGATCAAGGTAACCTGCACGGCCGTGCGCGTTCCGGTCTTCATCGGCCATTCGGAATCGGTCAATATCGAGTTCGAAAACGAGATCACCGCCGATCAGGCGCGCGACATCCTGCGCGAAGCGCCGGGTTGCCTCGTGATCGACAAGCGCGAAAACGGCGGCTACATCACCCCGGTTGAATCCGCCGGTGAGGATGCGACCTATATCTCGCGTATCCGCGAAGATGCGACGGTCGAAAACGGCCTCAACCTGTGGGTTGTTTCCGACAATCTGCGCAAGGGTGCGGCTCTCAACGCCGTCCAGATCGCCGAACTGTTGATCAATCGTGGTTTCATCAAGCCCCGCAAGGCGGCTGCCTGATCCACGATACGATTTTTTAAGGTTCGTTAAGTATAACCCGTCTGTTCTGTGTGGGGCAGGCGGGTTTCATAATTGGCGACGATCACGGCCAGTTTATTTGCAGGCCTTGCTGCCGAAAGGCAATTTAGGCCGCCAAAAGACAGTTTTGGCACCTGAATCATACAGTATTGACGGTTTGGTTCTCGGGAAAAATTCCCCAAAGGATATCGAAGGCAGATTTTGATGCGGGCAATGAAGGTAATTCTGGCTGGTGTGGCCATGGTTTCGGTTCTGGCAGCGACGCCGGTTATGGCTGCGCAATGCGGTAACACTTCGGCGGGCTTCGATGCCTGGGTCGGCGCCTTCAAGCAGGAAGCGGCGGGCCGCGGCGTCAGCGCCTCGGTGCTCGACCGTGCTTTCTCCGGCGTCTCCTACAACCAGGCGACGATCCGCGCAGACCGCGGCCAGCACAGCTTCAAGCTTTCCTTCGAACAGTTCATGCAGAAGCGCGGCGGTCAGACGATCATTTCGCGCGGCAAGACCATGAAGAAGAACAACGCTTCTCTCTTTGCTTCCATCGAGCGCGCCTATGGCGTGCCGGCCGGTCCGCTTCTGGCCATCTGGGGCATGGAAACCGGCTTTGGCGGCTTCATGGGCAACCAGCACACGCTTTCCGCCGTCGCGACGCTCTCCTTCGATTGCCGTCGTTCGGATTATTTCACCGAGCAGCTTTACGCGGCCCTCAAGCTCGTCGGCAGCGGTTCGCTCAACGTCAACGCCAAGGGTGCGGCCCATGGTGAAATCGGCCAGACGCAGTTCCTGCCGCTGAACGTCGTGCGTTACGGCGTGGATTTCGACCGCGACGGCCGTATCGATCTCGTCGGTTCGCGTGCCGATGCGCTGGCTTCCACCGCGAACTTCCTCGTCGGCCATGGCTGGCAGCGCGGTGCAGGCTACCAGCAGGGACAGGCAAACTACGCCGCCATCCAGGGCTGGAACGCAGCAAGCGTCTACCAGCAGGCCATCGCGTTCATCGGCAAGGCGATTGACGGCCAATAAGGCTGCTTTCCACGCGCGAATTCCCACTTCCGTCATGCCGGACTTGATCCGGCATCCAGTCACGGCGCGTCCGCGCCGTGAAAGAGTCTTTGGCGATCAAGGACTTGATCGCGCTGGACCCCGGATCTAGTCCGGGGTGACGAGCGTTGAATTTGGCCGGTAGCTATTACCTGCCAATCACAGATCCGGGCGACGGAAATCACCCGTCTTGCCGTCCATCACCCACAATTCGCCGGTCGAAATATCGAACCATGCGCCGTGCAGCTTCACCTTACCGGCCGTCTCCTGCGCCTTCACAAAAGGGAAGCCGCGCAGATTGGCGATGGAGTTGCGGATGGAAACGCGTTCCAGCGCCGTCTGCCGCTCGGAAGCTGTCATCACGTCGTTGCTCTGGATTTGCGAGGCGGCCGACTTGACCATGTTCATCCATTTACCGATGAAATCGCCGGGCGACAGCGGCTCGAGATTGGGATCGAGCGCTGCCTGGATGCCGCCGCAGCGGCCGTGGCCCATGACGACGATATCCTTCACCTTCAGAACCTGTACGGCATATTCGATAGCCGCCGAGGTGGCGTGGTACTGGCCATCGGGCTCGAAAGGCGGCACCATGTTGGCGACGTTGCGGACGACGAAAAGCTCTCCCGGTCCGCAGTCGAAAATGGTTTCCGGCGCGGAGCGGGAGTCACAACAGGCAATGAACAGGGTCTGCGGCTTCTGTCCGGTGTCGGCCAGAACGCGGTATCTTTCGCGCTCGTCGACATAGCGACCGTTCATGAAGTTCTTGTAGCCGTTGAGAAGGTTTTCCGGAAAATCTTTCATCTATCGCAGTACCGTTGTGGTTGGACCGAGATCAAGAAAAGAACTCGGTGCGTTGAAGACCAATCCTTTGGAGCATTTTCGCTTTTCTTCGAACCGCGAAATCGCTCCAACTCCTTGTTTGTCGCATTTCCGGACGGAAAACCGAGGGCCACTTTTCCTGGAAATGCTCTAGCCGCTATTTGCGCTTGCTGCGCGAAGGATGCAAGAGATGACGCATCTGCACCATCGCCATGGGTGTGGAGAGGCTGGAAGAGTCCGTCTCCAGCGTCAGTTCGTTCATCTCGCGTTTTTTGGTGCGGGCCAGAATTTCGAACACGCTGGCGGTCGCGAGCTGCAGCGCCTTTTCGTCATCCATGCCTTCCAGCAGGCGGGCGAGGAACAGCGCCGACATCAGGTCGCCGAGACCGTTCGGCGCATTCTCAATGGCACGATGTTCGGCAAGCAGCGCGTGGCGGCCGCTGAGATAAAGATTGCCGGTGCCGCCCGTCATCATCGGCACGGCCGAGGTGACCAGCATTTTCGGCGGGCCCAGCGCAAGCGCGGCATCCATGATGGCATTGTTGGTCTCGAGCTCCGCGCCGCTCATCCAGGCGAGTTCATAACGGTTCGGCGTGGCGACAGTGGCAAGCGGGATGAGGTGATCGCGGATGGCTTCCGCGGTCTCGAGCGGAATGTAAAGCCCGCCCAGATCGCCCATGACCGGATCGCAGGCGTAAATCAGCGACGGGTTCTTTTCCTTCAGATTGCGGATCAGCCGTGCGGTGGAGCGAACCTGCGCCGCACTACCGAAATAACCGGTCAGAACAGCCTTGACCTCGCCGATCCATTTGGCGTTTTCGAGGTCGGTCATCGCCTTGTCGAAATCGTCGTCCTGAAAGCGCATCCGGGTGGAAGGGCCGTGGCCGGGATGCCACGGCATGACGATGGTGGGCACCGCCCAGACGGGATAACCGAGGGTCTCCAGCGCAAAGACTGCAGCGCGATTGCCGACGGAGCCACGCATGACATGGCTGGAAATGACGATGACGGCGCCCTGTGTATTTTCCTGCATCACGGCCTTCTTGCTTTCAAACAAGGCAGAAAGCCCGCAAGTGCACCTCGCCCTGCCACTGCCCAAAGATCAAGATGCGCTCTCATGACATATCGCAAGGCCGGTTTCCACCGTTAATCCCGCAAGGGTCTGTCCCGCAAAAGCATGGCGCGGTCAGGTTCTTTGTCTCTGCCAGCGCTGCCTGCCTGTCATTGCGAGATTGCCGAAGTACTCTATAGTTGTACCATGCTCGATCTCGTCATTGCCTATTGGCCGCATATCCTTGCCGTTCTCTCGATTTTGATGGGAAGCGTGGCGGCCGTGCATGCCACGATGACGAAGGAGGAGGTCCGCTCCGCGCTCGGTTGGGTCGGCGTCATCGTGCTGTCGCCCGTCGTCGGCGCGGTCATCTATGCCATTGCCGGCATCAACCGCATTCGCCGGTCCAACATCACGCAGCAGCGGTCCTTCATGCAGGACGAGATCATGGATCGCGTGGCGCGTCTGGATGCCAGCGGCGACATGATCGCTGCGCGCTTCGGACGCCGTTTCGAGGCGATGAAGACGCTGGGCGACCGGGTGACGCGCCATGCGCTGACGACAGGCAACGGCATAGAGCCGCTGGTGACGGGGGATGCCGCCTATGCCGCCATGCTGGGGGCCATCGACGAGGCGAAGCGGTCGATCATTCTCGAAACATATATTTTCGACAATGACCGGATCGGCGCCCGCTTTGTCGCGGCGCTCGAAAGGGCGAAGTTCCGCGGCGTGGAGGTGCGGGTGCTGGTGGATGCGGTGGGCGCGCGTTATTCGGTGCCGAGCATCCTGCCGACGCTCAGGGAAAAGGGCATCGTCTGCGACGTCTTCAACGGCAATGTCATCATGGGGCTGCGGCTGCCCTATGCCAATCTGCGCACCCACCGCAAGATCCTCGTGGTGGACGGCCGCATCGCGTTCAGCGGCGGCATGAATATCCGCGAGGGGTTCACCCAGGAATTCGGCGGCGAAAGCCAGTCGCACGATACGCATTTCAAGATCACCGGGCCGGTCGTATCGGATTTTTTCTCCATCGCGGCGGAGGACTGGCGTTTCACGACGAAGGAACTGCTGGACACGCCCGTCTGGGATATCGCCATTCCCGATGGTGTGCCGGGTTCGCAGATCGTTGCCCGCGTCTGCTCCTCCGGGCCGGATAAAAGCATCGAGACCAGTCACAAGATGCTGATGGGCGCGTTTTCCGTCGCGCGCTCCTCCATTCTCATCATGTCGCCCTATTTTCTCCCCGATCGGGAGCTTATTTCGGCACTCATTACCGCAGCAAGGCGGGGAGTCGTAGTGGATATCATCGTGCCGAAAAGCAACAATCTGGTGCTTGTGGACAGGGCGATGACGGCGCAGTTCGACCAGATGTTGAGGAATTACTGCCGCATCTGGCGGGCGACGGGGGCTTTCAATCACTCCAAGCTTCTGGTGATCGACGGGCGCTGGAGCTACATTGGCTCTTCCAATCTCGATCCGCGTTCGCTGCGATTGAACTTTGAGATCGATCTCGAAGTTATGGATGAGGAATTCGCCGCGACAATCGGCGAACGCATCCGGGATGCACGGGCAACCGCCTTGCCCGTGCGGCTCAGCGAACTGAATGCGCGGCCATTCGTTGTCCGCTTTGTGGAGCGTGTCCTGTGGCTCGCTTCGCCTTATCTTTAGAGTGCGGTGCGTCCGGCAGGGCGCTGCGCGAGACCGGAGGCATCGACGCGTGAAAAAGAACGGTTTGCTGGATGATGAAAAAACGGCTTTGACGAAAAACACCAGCCTGTCCGCCTTCGTCATGCAGTCGCTGCGCGACCGCCGCCAGCGCCAGAATGCGGCGCCAGCGACGAAAGATCATTCCTTCCCCGTCATCGCCTCCTACAATGTGCATAAATGTGTCGGCCGCGACCGCAAGTTCGATCCCGATCGCACCAGCCGCGTCATTCAGGAAATCGGCGCTGACATCATCGCCCTTCAGGAAGCGGACAGCCGTTTCGGCGAGCGTACCGGCCTGCTCGATCTCGCGCGGCTGGAGCGGGAAAGCGGCCTCATTCCCGTGCCCGTGCAGGCCGGCGTGAAGGCGCATGGCTGGCACGGCAATGTCGTGCTGTTCAAGGAAGGCGCGGTCAGGGATGTGCATACGCTGAAATTGCCGGGGCTGGAGCCGCGCGGCGCGCTCGTCGTGGAGCTGGATCTAAAGCGGGGCGGCACGCTGCGGGTCATCGCCGCCCATTTCGGGCTTCTCAGACATTCCCGCGCCCAGCAGGCGAAAGCGTTGATCAGCCTTCTCGAAGCACGCAACGAATGCGCGACCATCCTCATGGGAGACCTGAACGAATGGCGTCTCGGCAACGGGTCGTCGCTCAATACGTTCCGGGATGCTTTTGGCGCTTTGCCGCCGGCGGTGCCGAGTTTTCCGTCCAACCTGCCGGTGCTGGCGCTCGACAGGATCATCGCCAATCGTGAAGGACTGATCGAGCAGGTGGAGGCGCATGACAGCGCGCTGGCGCGCATCGCCTCGGATCATCTGCCGCTGAAGGCGGCGGTGCGGACCGACCTGCTGCCGGCCTGATCGCGTTGCGGCGTGGTGTGCCGCATAAAGGCGCCAAAAGGCCGGATTAAACCCGTTGCGCCACCGTCATGTGGCTGCGCGAGCGCGCTTCAAGCAACGATGTGCGAATGGCTTCCATCAGCCGCTCGCGATTATTTCGGGTCTTGCCTCTGTCGAGATTCTGCGCGGCAAGCGCGAGATCGAGACCCTCATGCATCACTATCGAATAGGCAACGGTCGTTGCCCAGTTTTCATAGTCCTGCTCCATCATGTCGCCCCTGAACTAAATCATTTAGTCCGAATCACCCTGTTCTTTAAAAGTACCACAAAATACAAAGCATAAAATAGAATTGTTTCTTTTGATGTTCATCAATATGGCTGGATATATTGCATTTCTGACGCCTCCGATGCGGCTTAAATTATCTAGTGTTGCCGTGTAAGTATTTGAAACTGATTCTATTTCAGAAAACCCGCATGAACGTTTTGTGTCATAAAAAACGCCGCGCATCGGGGGATGCGCGGCGGGCTTGCTTTGAAGGTGGCGGTGGATGGGAGTGCGGTCTCAGCCGGCCTTTTCGAGCTTGTAGTCCGAATTGGCCGGTTCTTCCTGCTTGTGCTGGATGAGCGGACGATTGCCCGCCAGCCTGCGCACCAGCACGTAGAAGACCGGTGTCATGAAGATGCCGAAGAACGTTACGCCGATCATGCCGGAGAACACCGCGACACCCATGGCCGCACGCATTTCCGCACCTGCACCGGTGGAGACGACCAGCGGCACCACGCCCATGATGAAGGCGAGCGAGGTCATCAGGATCGGGCGCAGGCGAAGCCGGCTTGCCTCGATGGCCGCCTGAAGCGGTGTTCGTCCTTCGAATTCCAGCTCCCGGGCGAATTCCACGATCAGGATCGCGTTTTTCGCCGAGAGACCGACAAGGACGACAAGGCCGATCTGCGTAAAGATGTTGTTATCCCCTCCCGTCAGCCAGACGCCCGTGAGGGCCGCAAGCACACCGAGCGGGACGATCAGGATGATCGCAATCGGCAAGGTGAGGCTTTCATATTGCGCGGCGAGCACGAGATAGACGAGCAGCAGCGCCAAGGGGAAAACCACGATGCTGGAATTGCCGGCCAGAATCTGCTGGTAGGTCAGGTCCGTCCATTCGTAGTCGACGCCTGCGGGCAGGGTTTCGGCAAGGATTTTTTCAATCGCCGCCTGTGCCTGTCCAGAGGAGAAGCCCGGTGCCGGACCGCCGTTGATATCGGCCGCAAGGAAGCCGTTATAACGGTTGGTGCGCTCCGGCCCCGTCGTCGCATTTACCTTCAAGAGCGTCGACAGCGGGATCATCTGGCCCGATGCGGAGCGAACCTTCAGGCGACCGATATCTTCGGCATGCGCGCGGAACTGGGAATCCGCCTGAACCCGCACGCTGTATGTCCGTCCGAAAGCATTGAAGTCGTTGACATAGAGCGAGCCGAGATAGATCTGCAGCGTCTGGAAGACGTCGCTGACGGAAACGCCCAGCTGTTCCGCCTTGGCGCGGTCGAGATCGGCGAAGAGCTGCGGCACGTTGATCTGGTAGCTGGAGAAGATGCCCGCGAGTTCCGGCGTTTGATAGGCCTTGCCGATCACGGCCTTCGTCGCTTCATCCAGCGTCTGATAGCCGTAGCCGGCGCGGTCTTCGATCTGCAGCTTGAAGCCGCCCGTCTGGCCGAGACCGTTGACCGGCGGCGGCGGGAACATGGCGATGAAGGCATCTTGAATGCCCGCATATTTCTGGTTCAGCTGCATGGCGATGGCGCCGCCGGACAGTTCCGGTGTCTTGCGCTTTTCGAAGTCATCGAGAACCGCAAAGACGATACCGGAATTGGAGCCGATGGTGAAGCCGTTGATCGACAGGCCCGGGAAGGCGATGGCGTGGCTGACGCCAGGTGTTTCGAGCGCGATGTCGCTCATCCGCTTGATGACGCTTTCCGTGCGGTCAAGCGTTGCGCCGTCCGGAAGCTGGGCGAAGCCGATCAGGTACTGCTTGTCCTGCGCCGGCACGAAGCCGCTCGGGACGGTGGTGAACATGCCGTAGGTGGCGGCCACCAGCGCCATATAGACCATCATGACAAGGCTCTTGCGCGTCACCAGCCCGCCCACGGTCTTGCCGTAGCCGTTGGAGGCCGCACCGAAGGCGCGGTTGAAGCCGCGGAAGAACCAGCCGAGGATTTTATCCATGAAGCGGGTCAGCCAGTCTTTCGGTGCGCCGTGTTCCTTCAGCAGCAAGGCTGCAAGAGCGGGCGACAGCGTCAGCGAGTTGATGGCTGAAATGACGGTGGAGATGGCAATGGTCAGTGCGAACTGCCGGTAGAACTGGCCGGACAGGCCGGAGATGAAGGCAAGCGGCACGAAGACCGCGACCAGAACCAGCGCAATCGCGATGATCGGGCCGGAGACTTCGCGCATCGCCTTATAGGTGGCGTCACGCGGCGAGAGCCCGTTTTCGATATTTCGCTCGACGTTTTCGACGACAACGATGGCGTCATCCACCACGATGCCGATGGCGAGCACGAGACCGAACAGGGTCAACGCGTTGATGGAGAAGCCGAAGGCATACATGACGGCGAAGGTGCCGATGATCGAGACCGGAACGGCGATCAGCGGAATGATCGATGCGCGCCAGGTCTGCAGGAAGAGGATGACGACGAGCACCACGAGGCCAACGGCCTCGAGGAGTGTATCGACAACCTTTTCGATGGAGGAGCGCACGAATTTCGTCGTGTCGTAGACGATCTCGTATTTCACGCCGTCAGGCATTGCCAGCTGCAGATTGTCCATCGTGGCGCGGACATTGTCGGCGATTTCAATGGCGTTGGAGCCGGGGGCCTGAAGCACGGCGACAGCCACGGCGGGTTCGCCGTCGAGCAGCGAGCGCAATGTGTAATCGGCCGCACCGAGTTCGATGCGGGCGACATCGCGCAGGCGGGTGATTTCACCGTTCGCGCCGCTCTTGACGATGATGTTGCCGAATTCCTCCGGCGTCGTCAGACGGCCCTGGGCATTGACGTTGAGTTGCAGGTCGACGCCGTTCGGGCTCGGCGAAGCGCCGATGACGCCAGCTGCGGCCTGCACGTTCTGCTGGCGGATGGCGTCGGAAACGTCGCTGGCGGCGAGATCATGCTCGGCCACCTTCTGCGGGTCGAGCCAGACGCGCATGGAATAGTCACCAGCGCCGAAGACCTGCACCTGGCCGACACCTTCGATGCGGGCGAGGCGATCCTTGACGTTCAGCGTCGCATAGTTACGCAGATAAGTGATGTCATAGGCGTCGGTCTTCGAGACAAGGTTGACGACCATGATGAAGTCGGGCGAGCTCTTGACGGTGGTGATGCCGAGGGCGCGCACTTCCGCCGGCAGGCGCGGTTCGGCCTGCGACACGCGGTTCTGCACCAGCTGCTGCGCCTTGTCAGGATCGGTGCCCAGCTTGAAGGTCACGGTCAGCGTCAGCACGCCGTCGGATGTCGCCTGGCTGCCCATATAGAGCATGTCCTCGACGCCGTTGATCTGTTCTTCCAGCGGTGTCGCGACGGTTTCGGCAATAACGGTCGGGTTCGCGCCGGGATAGGTGGCGCGCACGACGACGGATGGCGGAACGACTTCGGGATATTCCGAAATCGGCAGGGCGCGCATGCCGAGTAGGCCTGCCACCACAATCAGGACCGAAAGCACGGCAGCGAATACCGGCCGGTCGACAAAAAATCTGGAAATATTCATATCCAGTCCCTCTCCGGGTCTTTGGGAATGCGAAGGCCGTTCCGGCGGCAATTCTGCCGCCGGTGAAGGCCGGTTCTGTCTGAAGGGGCGTCTCGCGGGAGGCGGGACGCTTACTGATCAAAGAGGCGGGTTACTGCGAAGCAGCAACCTTGTCTTCCGCCTGCGGTGCGACGGTGGCGCCGGGACGAATGCGCTGCAGGCCGTTGACGACGATCGTATCACCGGCGGCAAGGCCGCTTTCGATGATGCGCTGGCCATCGGCCGGTGCGCCCGGCTTGATCTGGCGGTAGCTCACCTTGTTTTCGGCATCGACCACGAAGACGAAACGCTTGTCCTGATCCGTGCCGATAGCGCGGTCGCTGATGACGATGCGGTTTTCCGGCTTCGGTTCACCCATGCGCACCCGCACGAACTGGCCGGGAATGAGCCTGCCGTCCGGATTTTCGAAGACGGCGCGGACACCGATGGTGCCGCTTGCCGAATCCACCTGGTTGTCGATCAGATGCAGCGTGCCCTTGATCGGCGTGCCCTCATCCGAAAGCGTGCCGATTTCCACCGGGATCTGTTCGAGAGCGGGCAGGGCGCCGTCCGTCTGCGGCAGTTCGGCAAGCGCTTTGGCCACCACGCCTTCGCTGGCATTGAAGCTGGCATAGATCGGGTTGACCGATACCAGTGTCGTCAGCGCCGGCGAGGTCGAGCCGGCGGCGACGAGGTTGCCGGCGGTGATTTCGATGCGGCCGACGCGGCCGGAAACCGGGGCGAGGATTTCGGTATAACCGAGATCGAGCTGAGCCGTGGTCAGGGCTGCGCGGGCGGCGCGAAGCTGGGCTTCGGCATCCGCAAACGAGCTTTGACGCTGGTCAAGATCGCTCTGGGAGATGGTGCGATTGTCGGAAAGCCGGCGGCCACGGTCGAGTTCCGTTTTCGCAAGGCTGACCTTGGCTTCAGCCGAGGCGACCTGTCCTTCAGCCCCGGCAACGGCGGCCTGATAGGGGGCCGGATCGATGGTGAAGAGGGGATCGCCTTCCTTCACCAGCGCGCCTTCGCGGAAATGCACGGCCTTGATCTGGCCGGCGACGCGGGAGCGGATCTGCACCCGGTCAACGGCTTCGAGACGGCCGGAAAACTCTTCCCAGCGCATCACGTCGCGGCTTTCCACCTTGGCGACGGTAACCGGGATTGCCGGTGTTTCAGCAGGCGTCGAAGCGGCCGTTGCATCGCGGCTGGTGGGGAGGTCGAAAAACAGTGCTGCTGCTGCAACGGACATGGCAAGCCCGATGCCGGCACCCGTCAGGGCCCGGCGCTTTGTGTTCAGCGTCATGGGTATCTCCTTGGCCCCCGATCGGGAGCAGGTCGTTCATAAATAAATGCGAATTTTCAGTGTTTTAACTGGTCAACGAAGGTCTTGAACTCCGAACAGACGGATGAGACCCATCCGCCGCCCTCTCCTTGATAAAGCCCCGTCCAGCCGACGCCGGCGGGGAAAACATGCTGCCGGACGCTGACACCGGAGGCGATGAGGCGGTCTGCATAATTGACCGTTTCGTCGCGCAGAGGGTCGTCCTCGGCGGTAAAGATCAGCGCCGGCGCCACCCGGTTCAGCCGCGTGCACTGGCAGGGCGCGGCATAGGGGTGGAAAAACCCGCACGCCTTGGCAAGGTAATGGCTCCAGCCATCGGCCCAGCGCTGGCGCATGCCGATCCTGTCCGCATCGCGGAAGGATTCCGTCGTCATCATCGGGTCGATCATGGGCGACAGAAGAATCTGGCCTGCGAGTTTGCCCGGCATACGGTCGCGGGCCTTCAAGGCAAGCCCCGCCGCCACATTGCCGCCAGCCTCTTCGCCGGCCACGAACAGCAGCGATTTCGCGCCGCCATAATGCTTGCGATCCCGGCTCAGGCGATCGAGCGCTTCGTAAGCGCAGTCGATAACCATCGGAAATTCGTTGCCGGACGGCCTGCTGTAATCGGCCTCCACGACCACCGCGCCGCTTTCTGCAAGCGCGCGCGCGACCGGAAGTTCCGGGCAATTGCCGCCCGGCTCCAGGCCGGGTTCCAGAAACGAACCGCCGCGCAGATAAAGCACGACGGGCGGTTGGCTGCACAGGCTCGAACCTTCATATCGGCGCACGGAAAGCTGGGACGCGAAGCCCCCACAGCTTTTGATATTCTCCCAGTGCGCGTTCATCTGATCCGCTCCCGTTGCACCACCTTGAGCAGTGCATCACATTTGCAAAATCTGAAATTCATATTATTGTTCGGAGAAAAACGATCAAGTATGCCAAAATGAAAACACTATTCCAAAAAGACGGATAATCTCATCATGGATCAGCTCTCCGCCATGCGGGTTTTTACGCGTGTCGTGGAAACCGGCAATTTCAGCCGCGCCGCCACAGCGCTGAACATGCCGAAAACCACGGTCACCAATATGGTCCAGGCGCTCGAGGCGCATTTGCAGACCACGCTTCTCAACCGCACGACGCGGCGAGTGATGCTGACAACGGACGGCGCTCTCTATTATGAGCGTGCATCGCAGATTTTATCGGAAATAGAAGAACTTGACGGCAGCATGTCCAGCGCGCAGGTGCAGCCATCCGGCCGGTTGCGCGTGGAAATGGCCGGTGTCTTTGCGGACCTTGTGGTTATCCCACATCTTTGCGAATTTTACCAGCGCTATCCGCAAATCCGTCTCGATCTCGGTGTCGGCGACCGTCTGGTCGATTATATCGCGGAAAATGTCGACTGTGCACTGCGTGTCGGCGTGTTGCGCGATCAGTCGCTGATTGCCCGAAAAGTAGGCGAACTCCGGTTCGAAACATTTGCGTCGCCGTCCTATATCGAAAATTTTGGCATGCCCCGAGAACCGGAGGACCTGGAGAAGGATCATCTGTCGGTGGGTTACCTCAATGCCACCACCGGGCAGATCATGCCGGCCTCCTTCGACAATGGCATACGCAGCGTCGAGTTGACGCCCAACTACGTCGTTTCCGTCAATGACAGCCGCACCTACTTGAATGCGGCGCTCGCCGGCATGGGCATCGTGCAGCTGCCGATCTTCATGGTGCGCGACGCCCTTTCGCGCGGAGAGCTGGTGCCGGTGCTTTCCGAATGGCGACGGGAGGCGATGCCGATCTATGTCGTCTATCCCCAGACCCGGCACGTGACCAACAAGGTCCGCGTATTTGTCGACTGGCTTGCGAAGCTGGTACATGGGCTGGTGTGATAATCAGCGCCCGACCCTTGCGGCAAGGAAATCTATGAAGGCGCGCACGCGGGCTGCGAGATGCTCATGGCCGGCATAAACCGCGTGGATCACCTCCATGTCCTCGGCGCTATAGTCTTCCAGTACGGGAACGAGCAGGCCAGCCCTAATATCGGGTTCGACGTGGAATTCACCGACCCGACCGAGCCCAAGCCCCGATAGGCAAAGCCTGCGCATGGCCATGCCGCTATTGACGGAGGCATTGCCCGTGACTGGCAGGCGATAGACATCGGCAGAACCGGGGTCGCGAAACGGCCATTCATTGAGACTGCGACTGAAATTGAAGCTCAGGCAATTGTGCCGCGCCAGATCCTGCGGCGTTTCCGGCATGCCGTATTGTTCGATATAGGTGGGGGAGGCGACGATAACGCGGCGTACTTCCTTCAGCTTTCTTGCCTTCAGCGATGAATCGCCCATGGCGCCGGAGCGTATGGCAATGTCCGTGCGTTCCTCGATCAGGCTGATGACGCCGTCAGTCAGCGAAATATCCAGCTCGATTTCCGGATAAAGCGACAGGAATTCCGGTGCAAGCGGCAGGAGATAACGTTCGCCGAAGCCCAGCGTCGCGTTGACCCGTAGCAGCCCGCGCGGCACCACCTTGCCGCCGCTCGCCACGATCTGCTCGGTCTCGGCTATGTCGGCGAGAATGCGTCGGGCCCGCGCCAGATAGACCTCGCCCTCCGGCGTAAGCGTTACGAGCCGGGTGGAGCGGGCCACCAACCTGGTGCCGAGACGGTCTTCGATACGTGTGACAAGTTTGCTGACGGCCGAGGGCGAAAGCTTCAGCCTGCGCCCGGCGGCTGAAAAGCTGCCGAGTTCCGCCGCCGCCACGAAGACTTCCATCTCTCCGGCCCTGTTATCCATCGCGCATCACCTATGAAATCAATTCAAAGGTATTTATCCGGCTTTGCCGATTATCATGCAAGTCCTCTTCGCCCATATTGCGCTCATACAATTTGATCCAACCGGGCAGCCCCAAGCTGTCCAGAAGGCCCGCGATCCAGCTGCGGGCGAAGAGGTATTCGTCATGCCATTGGCCATATTTGCCCTGACTATCGCGGCCTATGCGATCGGAACAACGGAGTTCGTCATTGTCGGTCTGCTGCCGACTGTCGCAAACGATCTCCATATCACCCTGCCGCTCGCCGGTCTCATCGTCAGTGTCTATGCACTGGGTGTGACCTTTGGTGCGCCGATCCTGACCGCATTGACCGGCAAGATAGAGAGGAAGCCGCTGCTGCTCGGCCTGATGGCCCTGTTCATCGTCGGTAACAGTCTCGCAGCCCTCTCACCCAATTATGAGATGCTGCTGGTGGCCCGCGTCATTGCCGCCTTCGCCCATGGCGTCTTTTTCTCGGTCGGCTCCACCATCGCGGCCGATCTCGTGCCGGAAAACCGTCGCGCCTCGGCCATTGCCATGATGTTCATGGGCCTTACGGTCGCCATCGTCACCGGTGTTCCGCTCGGCACCTATATCGGCCAGGTCTTCGGCTGGCGCGCAACCTTCTGGGCCGTTGCTGCCCTTGGTGTCATTGCCTTCCTCGGCATTGCAGCGCTTCTCCCGAACACACTCAAGAAGGCGCCGCCGGCAAGCTTGCTCGATCAGGTCCGTGTTCTCGGCTCCGGCCGCCTGCTCATCGTCTTCGCCATGACCGCGCTTGGTTACGGCGGCACCTTCGTCGCCTTCACCTTCCTTGCGCCAATCCTGCAGGATGTGACCGGATTTTCGGAAAAGAGCGTCAGCCTGATCCTCGTGCTTTACGGTATCGCCATCGCGGCCGGCAACATCGGTGGCGGCCGGATCGCCAACCATAATCCGGCCAGGGCCCTCATTGGCCTCTTCCTGGCGCAGGCCATCGTGCTGCTCGTCTTTTCCTTCACCGCGGTTTCGCCGGTGCTGACGCTCATCACGCTTGCCGCGCTTGGTTTCCTCTCCTTCGCCAATGTTCCCGGCCTGCAGCTTTATGTGGTGCAGCTTGCCAAGGAGCATCGTCCCGGCGCCGTCGATGTCGCTTCGGCGCTCAACATCGCCGCCTTCAACCTCGGCATCGCCATCGGCGCGTGGCTCGGCGGTCTGGTGGTGGAATCACCGTTGGGCCTGGGTGCCACACCCTGGGTCGGCGCCATCCTCGTCGCGGTTGCCCTGCTTCTGACCATCTGGAGCAGCGCGCTCGACCGCCGCGCCGCGCTGACACTGAAAACTGCCTGAGCTTTTCATGAAATACCCGGCCGCTCCCAAGCCGGCCGGGCCACCTCAAAGGAGAAAATATATGTTTGATGTCACTGCAAACGGCGCGTCAATCCCGGCGCTTGGTTTCGGCACGTTTCGCATTCCCGGCCCCGATGTGCTGCGTATCGTTCCCCATGCGCTGAAGGCCGGGTTCCGCCATATCGATACCGCCCAGATCTACGGCAATGAGGCCGAGGTCGGTGAAGCCATCGCTGCCTCCGGTGTGGCGCGCGGCGACGTGTTTCTGACCACCAAGGTCTGGGTCGAGAACTACAGGCATAATGCCTTCCTCGCCTCCGTGGATGAGAGCCTGAAAAAGCTGAAGACCGATTATGTCGACCTGCTGCTGCTGCATTGGCCGAATGAGGCGGTTTCGCTTGCAGAACAGATCGGTGCACTGAACGCGGTAAAGGAAGCGGGCAAGGTGCGCCATATCGGCGTTTCCAATTTCAGCACGGCGCTGATGGCCGAGGCGGTGAAGCTGTCCAAGGCCCCGATCGTGACCAACCAGATCGAATACCACCCCTATATCGATCAGGACGTGGTCATCGCCGCGGCAAAGGCCGCCGGCATGTCGGTGACGGGTTATTACGGCATGGCCGATGGCAAGGTCTTCACCGATCCGGTACTGAAGGAAATCGCCGCAGGCCGTGGCAAGTCGGTGGCGCAGGTGGTGCTGCGCTGGCTCGTGCAGCAGCAGGGTGTCATCGCACTGTCGAAGACGGTCAGCGAAGCCCGCGTCGATGAAAATCTCGCCATCTTCGATTTCGAACTTTCCGCCGATGAAATGGCGGCGATCCGCGCGCTTGCCAGACCGGATGGCCGCATCGTTTCACCGGAAGGGCTTGCACCCGTCTGGGACAAGGCCGCCTGATAATAAGAGCCGGGGAGGGAACGCCCTTCCCGGTTTGCCCGTGCGTGGGAAATCCTCGCGCGGCAATGCTGCTCACAGCCCATGGAAACGACGCGTTTCACATCGGGTGCAGTGAAGATTTATCTGCCTGTTCTGGAAATTTGGAGCGGGCGAAGGGATTTGAACCCTCGACCCCAACCTTGGCAAGGTTGTGCTCTACCCCTGAGCTACACCCGCTCAAATCCACCGGTCCGGGGTAGTTCGCTGAACCGTGGGCCGCCAAGCGGCGACGGGTGCTATATCGCTCAATCGTTTTTGGAATGCAACAGTTTCTTTTGCGGTTTCGGTGGAAATCCGCCTGTGTGCGGATTTATCCGAAATCTGGCGGCCATCACGGGCTGACGACCAGGGAGTTTCCGCTGAAGATATTGTTTCAGCTGGCTTTTATCCCCCTGCCATGGGGTGGCGGCCGGCGGGAAGGCCAGAAAATAACCTATTTACATTTGGTTAAAATCTGATTCGACAAGTGATTCGTTCGGGTGTACAAATTCCCTGTCCACAAGAAAAATCAAAACGATATTGGGAACGATGTTTGGCATATCATCATCGGGAGGATGAGCCTTGTCGTACGCAGCTTTTGAACGGGTTGGCGCACAATTGTCGCCGGAGCAGATCACCGATCTGCAGACTATTTTCGATGGCGTATGTTTCGAATGCTTTCAAGACCGCAGCAGCCATGTTGCCAATGAGTGCGCGGCGGTTTTGATCCGTAGCGCCCAGCGCGGCATTCTTGACCATGAGATGTTGCGCGATATCGGTCTTGCGGTTTTACGTCGGCACTGATTGCGCCATATGACAATAAAAAAGCGCCCGAGCATCTCGGGCGCTTTCGTGTGTGTTGTGGCGGCAGCCGCTTCCTGCTCAGCTCTTTTCCTGCACATGCGCTTCGAGGAACCACAGCGACTTGTCGAGATCGCGCGAGGCGGCGGTGAAGATGTCCGCCGTCGTCGGGTCGCCCGCCTCGTCGGAATCGTCGATAGCCTTGCGGATCATGTTCGCGACCTCGCCATAACGCTCGATCAGCTCGTCCAGATGGTCGTGGATCTTGTAGATATCGGTCGGATAGGCCTTGAGCTTCGTCGTGGAAGAGACGGATTGCAGGCTGCCGAGCGCAGTACCGCCAAGCTGGACAACACGCTCGGCAATCGTATCGCCATGATTGTCGAGCTGGGTGCGGAAAGTGTCGAGAAGTTCATGCACGGCGATGAATTGCGGGCCCTTGAGGTTCCAGTGCGCCTGCTTGGTGATGAGCGCAAGGTCAATCACCGAGGCCAGCGATTCGTTGAGAATGCCGATCACGGTCGACTTGGCGTTGGAAGGCAGGTCGTTCTTCGTCTTGTGCGTCTTCATCGATGTCTCCTGAAGTTGCGGACGGAATGCCGCTTTGGAAAAGTCCGTCGTTTAACGTCCGGGCCTGAGGCCCTGTTCCATGCTAAGCACTGGGACAGCGAAAATCCTGCACAATCATCATGTCATTCGTAAAACAGGCAGATGCGCCGGCCGTCTATCTCATTGACGCGGATTGGCATGTCGTAGATGTCCTTGAGGACATCTGGACGGATGATCTCTTCCGCCGGCCCCTGATGGCAGATGCGGCCTTCGCGCATGGCGATGATGGTGTCGGAATACCAGGAGGCGAAGTTGATGTCGTGCAGCACCAGAACCACGGTCTTCTTCAGCTCGTCAGCGGCGCGGCGCATGATCTTCATCATGCTGGAGGCGTGTTTCATGTCGAGGTTGTTGAGCGGCTCGTCGAGCAGCACGTAATCGGTATCCTGGCACAGCACCATGGCCACGAAGGCGCGCTGGCGCTGGCCGCCGGAAAGCTCGTCCAGAAACCGGCCGGCAAGGGCTTCGAGGTGCAGATATTCCAGCGCCCGGTCGATATGGACTTTGTCCTCGATGGTGGGGCGGCCCTTGGAATAGGGGTAACGGCCGAAACCGACGAGGTCGCGCACCGTCAGGCGCGAAGAGATGTGGTTGTCCTGCCGCAATATAGAAAGCCGCTTGGCCAGCGTATCGGATGGGGTTTTCGTGACATCCAGACCGTCCACCGTCACCGTTCCGGCATCCATCGACATCAGCCTTGCGACGATGGAAAGCAGCGTCGATTTTCCAGCACCGTTCGGCCCGATGATGGAGGTGACGCCGCCTGCCGGAATGGAGACGGAGACGCCATCGACGACGAGGCTGTCGCCATAGGATTTGCTGATCTGACTGGCGATGATCATCGCGCACCCCGCTTCAGAATAAGACCGATAAAGATGATACCGCCCAGAAATTCGATGATTATCGAGAGCGCCGTATCGAAGGCGAAGACCCGCTCCAGCACCACCTGACCGCCCACGAGGCAGATCACGGCGATAAGGATCGCGGCCGGCAACACATAGGCGTGTTTGCCATTGCCGGTAAGATAATGGGCCAGCGCCGCGACCAGCAGCCCGAAGAACATGACCGGGCCGACGAGAGCGGTCGAGACGGCGACCAGCACCGAAACCAGCACGAGGATGATGGTGACCGTGCGCTTGTATTCGACCCCCAGGCTGATGGCCGTGGCGCGGCCGAGCGAGAGGACGTCGAGCGTGTGCATGAGCCTGAGCCCGATGATGGTCACCACGCCGATGATGACGGCGGAGACCGCAAGAAGCGTCGGATCGATGGAATTGAAGCTGGCGAACAGCACATCCTGCAGCACCGTATATTCATTTGGGTCCAGCACGCGCTGCATGAAACCCGAGAGGCTGCGGAAGAAGACGCCGAAGACGATGCCGACCAGCACCAGAAGATGCAGGCTGCGTTCCGCGCCGACGAAAAGCCAGCGATAGAGCAGGGCGGAAAAGGCGACGAGCAGCGCGGTCTCCGTGAGAAATTTCAGCTGCGGATCGATCAGGACGACGGTTGCCGAGCCGAAAACGAAGATCAGCCCGGTTTGCATCAGCACATAAAGCGAATCGAAACCCATGACCGAAGGGGTGAGGATGCGGTTGTTGGTGACCGTCTGGAACAGCACGGTTGAGACCGCGATGGCATAGGCCACCAGCAAGAGCGACAGAAGCTTGATGCCGCGAAACGGCAGTACGAAGCTCCAACTGCCCTTGGCGCCAAGCGTCATGAAGGCGGCCATGGAGATGAGTGCGAATACCGCAAGCACCAGCAGAACGGTTTTTGCACGCCGGTCGGGATGTCTCTCACGCATGGTGGCGTTTCCGCAGCAGGAGATAGAGGAACAGCGCGCTGCCTATGACGCCGACCACGGTTCCGATGGGTATTTCGTAAGGCGCGCGCACGGTGCGGCCGATGATATCGCAGGAAAGCACGAAGACCGCGCCGAGCGTTGCCACCCAGGGCACTGAGCGGCGCATATTGTCACCGATCATCAGACTGACGACATTCGGCACGATCAGCCCGAGAAAGGGGATCATGCCGACGGTGACGACGACGACCGCGCTGACCAGCGAGACGATGGTGAGGCCGAGCGCCATGACGCGGCGATAGTTGAGGCCGAGATTGGTGGTGAAATCGCGACCCATGCCGGCCACGGTGAAGCGGTCTGCCGCGAGATAGGCGGCGATGGCGAAGAGGAAGCCGACCCACAGCAACTCATAACGGCCGCGAAGCACACCGGAAAAATCCCCCGTCATCCATGCGCCCAGCGATTGTAGGAGATCGAAACGATAAGCGAAGAAGGTGGTGACGGCGGAGATGACGCCGCCCAGCATGATGCCGATCAGCGGCACCAGCAGCACGTCGCGCAGCGGCACCTGCCGCAGGATACGCAGGAACAGCGCGGTGCCGGCGAGCGCGAAAACGGCGGCCACCAGCATCTTGCCGAAGATCGGCGTATCCGGCGCCAGCAGGGTGATGGTGAGCAGGCCAAGGCCGGCGGATTCGGTGGTGCCCGCCGTCGAAGGTTCCACGAAGCGGTTGCGCACCAGCATCTGCATGATGAGCCCCGCAATCGCCATCGAGCTTCCGGCCAGGATCAACGCCAGCGTGCGCGGAATGCGGCTGACCAGCAGCACGCGCAGTGCGTCCGCACTCGTGTCCGGTGCGAAAAGCGTTGTGAGCGAAACGTTGCTCACGCCGACGAACAGGCTGGTGATGGCGAGCACCAGGGCCAGAAGAAGGGCAAGGATGAGAGACAGGGATTTCACGTTGGCGGTTTTTCGAAAATGGTGAAAGCTCCCGGCGACCCCTCAGGTTACGGTGAGGCTACAAACCTCTCTCCGTCATCCTCGGTCCCCGGAACAAGCCCGAGGATGTCCCGAGGATCCGCAACCTATTGATTTTACGATACCTTGGTAGATCCTCGGGTCAAGCCCGAGGATGACGTCGAGTATGGAGCAGCCTTCAGAAGCGGATGCCTGGAGGCTTTTACGATTTCTTCTCCGAGACGGCCTTGTAGACCTGATCGAGCAGGGTGGAGAGCGCCGTATAACCGCTGCTGACGATATAGGCCGCCTGCGGATCGAGATAAACGATCTGCTTTTTCTTCCAGGCATTGGTCTGGTGCACCAGCTCGTTGTCCAGCACCTGCGCGGCTGCCTTGCCCGGATCGGTGGCGCGGCCGATGCCGGCGTCGCGGTCGATCACGAACAGCCATTCGGGATTGACCTCGGCCAGATATTCGAAGGAGACGACATCGCCACGGTCAAAACGGTCGTCGATGTCGGCTGCGACCGGCTTGAAGCCGATTTCGGTGTGCAGCCAGCCGGTGCGCGAACTGGGGCCATATACGCCGACCTTGCCGGCATTGGTGACGAGGATCATCGCCGTGCCGGAATTGGGCGCGATTTCCTTCAGCTTCGCCACTTTTTCATCGATGGCGGCATCAAGCTTCTTGGCTTCTTCCTGCTTGCCGAAGATATCGCCGAGCTTGGTGATGTTGGCTTTGACGCTGCCGATGAATTCCTTGGAATCCACCGACATGTCGATGGCGGGCGTGATCTTCGCAACGTCCGGATATTTCGCCCGCGAACGGCCGCCGACGATGACGAGATCGGCCTCGGCCGCATTGATCGCCTCATAATCAGGCTCAAACAGCGTACCGACCTTCAGATATTTGCCGTCGGCATATTTCTGCAGATAGGTGGGCAGGTTGGAGCCGACGACACCGGCGGGCTCGACGCCGAGCGCATCGAGATTGTCGAGAGAGGGAATATCGAGAACCAGAACCTTCTTCGGCGCCGCCTTCAGCACGGTCTCGCCCTGCGCGTGCTTGATCGTCATTTCTTCGGCACTCGCCGTCATCGCGCCGAGGCTGAAGGCCGCTGCCGCCAGCAGCCGAACGGGGAAGGTGAAGTTGATGGCCACTTAATATGTCCCTTGCAATATTGTTCCGAGCCGGCGGACGTGATCCCGCCGGGTTAACTTGATGTTGGCGATCAGCTTTATTGGCAAGGTCGACGGAAATCAAAATTATGTTTTAGAACGGTTCTGAATTGCGGTGAGCGGGAAAGGGGGAGCCGCGCGTAGCAAGACTCGTTGTGATCGCCGGACGTAAACCACAATACGTCCACACAAGTCCGGCATGACGGGAAGAGTGGTCAGTCGTAGTAGAAGCGGGAACCACATCAAGTCCCATATCTTCCATCAATCCGGAGGCCAGTCGCCGACGATTTCGCGCCTCTCGAGTTTCAGCGACCGGTCCGGTTGCACGCGGTAGGTTTCGATCGCCAGCCGCCCGTCGCCCATGACGAATTCATTGCTGAGCGTGCTGCCGATGGGGGACTTGGTGAGTTTGGTGCGCGGCTGTCCGCCATAGGTGATGCTGCCGGGAATGGGCTCGACATCGGGGGCGGTGGTGCAGCCGGCAAGCGCCAGAACCATCATGATCGCAATCGTGCGCATGTCTTTCTCCTGCGGTTGGCGCAATTCTATCATGGGCGGGTGCGCATCACACATCCCGTTGGCGTGAATAAAAAAGGCCCCGCATCCGAAGATACGGGGCCAGTTGCCTTGGGAGGTTCTTGGTTTCTCAGTCCTCGTTGGCGGCAAGCTGCGTCAGCACCTCGCCACGGCCGCGGATACGCATGATGAGCGGGATGATGAAGGCGGCGGCTGCCACGATGAAGAGGCCAACGGCAATCGGCGAGGTGAACAGCACCGTCGGGTCGCCCTGGCCGATGGCAAGAGCGCGGCGCAGCTGCTGTTCCGCAAGCGGGCCGAGGATGAGACCAACGACCGCAGGCGCAATCGGATAACCGAAGATGCGCATGATATAGCCGAGGATACCGAAGGCGAGCAGCATGCCGAGTTCGAAGACCGACGGGTTGGCGCCGATGGTGCCGAGCGTCGCAAACAGCAGGATGCCCGCATAAAGCCAGGGCTTCGGAATGGTCAGCAGCTTCACCCACAGGCCGACGAGCGGCAGGTTCAGAACCAGCAGCATCAGGTTGGCGATGAACAGGCTGGCGATCAGGCCCCAGACGAGCTGCGGATTGGTGGCGAACAGCAGCGGGCCGGGCTGAAGGCCATATTGCTGGAAGCCGGCGAGCATGATGGCGGCGGTCGCCGTCGTGGGCAGGCCGAGCGTCAAGAGCGGCACCAGCGTACCGGCGGCGGAGGCATTGTTGGCGGCTTCCGGACCGGCCACACCTTCAATGGCGCCATGGCCGAATTCTTCCGGATATTTGGTCAGCTTCTTTTCGGTGGCGTAGGACAGGAAGGTGCCGATTTCAGCGCCGCCCGCCGGCATGGCGCCGATGGGGAAGCCGATGAGCGTGCCGCGCAGCCAGGCTTTCCAGGAGCGTGCCCAGTCCTGCGCGCTCATCCAGACGGAGCCCTTCACGGCTTCAACCTTGTCCGGGCCGGTGCTGCCCTGGGCGACGATGAACAGGGTTTCGCCGATGGCGAACATGGCGACCGCAAGCGTCGTCACCTCCACACCGTCGAGGAGGTCGGGAATGCCGAAGCTCATGCGGGTCTGGCCGGTCAGCTGGTCGATACCGACGATGGCAAGCGCAAAGCCGATGAACAGCGAGGTAAGGCCGCGCAGCGCCGAATCCCCGAAAGCGGAGGAAACGGTGACGAAGGCGAGCACCATCAGCGCGAAATATTCACGCGGGCCGAAGACCAGCGCCAGCTTGACGATATAGGGCGCGATGAAGGCGAGTGCGATGGTGGCGATAAGGCCGGCGACGAAGGAGCCGATGGCAGCGGTGGCAAGGGCCGGACCGCCTCTGCCCTTGCGGGCCATCTTGTTGCCTTCAAGCGCGGTCACGATCGAGGCGCTTTCGCCCGGCGTGTTGAGCAGGATCGAGGTGGTCGAGCCGCCATACATGCCGCCATAATAGATGCCGGCGAACATGATGAGCGAACCGGCGGGATCGAGCCTGTAGGTAACGGGAAGAAGCAGCGCCACGGTCAGCGCAGGCCCGATGCCGGGCAGAACGCCGACGGCGGTGCCGAGTGTCACGCCGATCAGCGCATAGAGCAGGTTCATGGGTTGGGCGGCAACCTCAAGACCGTGCAGCAGGAATTCAAAGGTACTCATGGACAGATGTCCCCCAAGTGGACCCGATGGGCGGGCGGAACGGCTGGCATATGCGTCATTGCGCGCCTGCGGTTTCCTGTTATCTCAAATTTTGGTCGGAATGGCTGTTAGAACAACAGCCGTTCCAGAGGCCCGGCGGGCAGCGAAAGTTGCAGCAGCCGCGCGAAGATGAACCAGATGAAGAAGCTCAGGGCGATGCCGATGGGGATCGAATACCAGAGCTTGCGTTTGCCGAAGGCGCGCGCCGTAAAGGCGAAAAGCAGGCCGGTGGCAATGGAGAAACCCGCGACGTTGAGCAGCAACATCTGCGCGGCAAGGCCGGCGACGACCCAGATAACCGGGGCGATTTCCTGTTTGTCGCGTTCGGGAAAATCACCGCGCCAGGCCTCGATGGCCGTCCACAGCGCCAGGCCGATAAGACAGAAGCCGATGGCATAAGGCACCGTTGCCGGGCCGACCGGCGAATAACCGGTGACGCTGGCGAGGCGGGCGCTGTCCCAGAAGATCACGCAGGCGATGATGACGAGGAAGATGGCGATCACCAGCGCCGCCCAGTCAGGGCGGCGCTTTTGATGCTGCGAAGGGTTGGAACCCTGGCTCATTTTACCAGTCCGATGTCTTTGAGGATGGCGGCGGTGGCGTCGGTATCCTTGGCGAGCTGCGCCTTGAATTCGTCACCGGCGAGATAGGTGTCCATCCAGCTCTTGGTCTTCAGGGTTTCCTGCCACTTGGCGGACTTCACCAGCTTTTCGATGTCGGCATTGACGGCCTTTTCCTGCTCCGGCGTCAGGCCGGGAGGAGCGGCGACCATGCGCCAGTTCTGGACGACGACATCGAGACCGCTTTCCTTCAGCGTCGGCGCATCGACGCCTTCCAGCTTCTCTTCGCTGGAAACTGCGAGCAGGCGCAGCGTGCCGGCCTTTACCTGGCTTTCGAATTCGCCGTAGCTCGAAATACCGGCGGTTACCTGCGAGCCGAGGATCGAGGCAAGCGCTTCGCCGCCGCCGGAATAAGCGATGTAGTTGATCTTGGTCGGATCGACGCCGGCCGCCTTGGCAATCAGGCCAACGGCGATGTGGTCGGTGCCGCCGGCGGAGCCGCCGCCCCAGGAAACGCTGCCCGGATCCTTCTTGAGCTGGTCGATGAGGTCGCCGATGGTCTTCAGCGGCGAGGATGCCGGAACGACGATGGCTTCATATTCGCCGGTCAGACGGGCGATCGGCGTCACTTCCTTGAGGGTGACGGGCGCGTTGTTGGTGAGGATCGCGCCGACCATCACGTAACCGCCGACGATGAGGGCGTTCGGGTTGCCCTTCTGCTGGCTGGCGAACTGCGCAAGACCGATGGTGCCGCCTGCGCCCGGTACGTTCTGCACCTGAACGCTCTTGGAAATGCCTTCTTCCTGCAGCACGGTCTGCAGGGAGCGCGCGGTCTGGTCCCAGCCGCCGCCGGGATTTGCCGGGGCGATGATGGTGTAGTCCGCTGCAACCGCCGGAAGCGCAATCACGCCCGCCAGGAATGTGCCGATAAGAAAATGCTTCACTTGGAAAACCCTCCTCAGGATGCCCTTTTTGGGCGTCGTTTTTCGTTTATGCGGGGGGCTTTTCGGACGCGTCTGCGCCGGCGCTGAATGCTCAGCGTGGGGCCTTGGCAATCCTGGATTTCCTCCCGCATCTTCTTCCGCCTCCACGGAATGAAGAAGAATTGCAGAGCATCACAGAAAGCTGTCATCTAACTGACGCTACGCAAGTCCTTGCGCATTTACTCTCTATTAATTTGTATCGGACGTCTACTGTGGCGTGTGGGACGGCTTTGTTTTGCGCCTTTGAAGCTTTCTCCACACCCTCATTCCTGTGACAAGCACAGGAATGAGGGGGGAACTACTGCGACCGCAACGCCTCGTTCCAGCGCTCGATCAGGCGGCTGCGCTTGACCTGATCCAGATAGACCATCAGGCCGGGACTGACGGGCACGGGGCGCAATTGTGCGCCGTGGATGGCCTGCATGGTGTTGGCGGTGTTTTCGCCCGCCACTTCCGGACTGACGGCGGGAATCTGCAACTGCCGGGCCATGATCGTCTGGCCCTCCTTCGACATAAAGAATTCGAGATAACGGCGGCCGAGCGCCGGGTTGGCGGCGGCTTCCGGCACCAGCCCGATGCGCGACATGACGACGGTATAGTCTTTCGGCAGCACGATGCCGACATCGGGGTGGCGCGAGGCCCAGTCGGCCGCATAGGAGCCGAGAATATTGTAGCCCAATACGAAACGGCCGTCGGAAACACGTTCCAGAATGGCCGATGAGGTGGAATAGACCTTCACGCCCGCCGCGCCCATGGCCTTGATGACGTTCCATATATCGCCGAACTGCTCCTGATCGCGCGACATGAACAGGAAACCCACGCCGGAGCGTTCGATGTCGTAAGTTGCGATGCGGCCATGCACTTGCCTGGCGTGGCGTTCGAGATAATCGACGAATTCGGCGCGGCTGGCTGGCGGTTCTTCGGTGGTGAAGCTCGGCTTGTGATAAACGAAAACCGCCGGCTCGAAAGTCAGCGCGTAAGCGGTGTTGCGCCAGTTCGCCCAGGCGGGCCAGCGGGCGCTCATTGCGAGGTCGGAACGCTGGGCATAACCGTCATTGCTCAGCTTCACCTGCAGATCCATGGCGGAGGAAAAGGCGAAATCGGCGGTCTTCTTTCCGGCGTCAGTTTCTTTGACGATGCGGTCATAAATCTCGCCGGTCAGCATATCCTCATAATGGACGGCGATATCGGGATTGGCCTTCTGGAAACCCTCGATCATCGGTGTCGCCAGCGGTTCGTCCAGCGAGGAATAGACCACCAGCGTTTCGGCATCCGCCTTGCCGGAGGGTGCCGGAAAGATGGCGACTTGCGCAAGCGCCGGCGAGGCCGTGCAAAGACAGAGACAGAGGAGAAGGCAGATACGCATGGAAAAGATCATGCAGCAGGCGCTGGCCATTCACAAGCGGTAAGGGTCTGGTTAAACTCGGCAATGCTGTGGGAGGGACGATTTGCGTATTTTGCTGGTCGAGGACAATCAGGTGCTGTCGGAGGGGCTGTCGGCGCTGTTGCGCGGCAGCGGTTATGCCGTGGATGTGGTATCCGATGGCGCTTCCGCCGATGCGGCGATTGCGGCGGAAAGTTTCGACCTCGTCATTCTCGATCTCAACCTGCCGGAAATGGACGGTATCGAGGTACTGCGCTCCATGCGTTCGCGCCAGGACAAGGCGGCGGTGCTGATCCTGACGGCGCGCGGCACGCCGGAGGAAAAGGTCAAGGGGCTCGATCTCGGCGCTGACGACTACATGATCAAGCCTTTCGACATCACCGAATTCGAGGCGAGGGTGCGGGTGCTGCTGCGCCGCAACGCCGGGCTGCGCTCCTCGGCGCTGAGTTTCGGTAAGGTGCTTTTCGATCTCAATTCCCGCACCTTTTCGGCGGATGGGCGTCCGCTCGATATTCCGGCGCGCGAGGTGGCGCTGCTCGAAGTGCTGTTCATGCGGGCCGGCAAGGTCGTCGCCAAGGAGGCCATCGTGCAGTCGCTGACCGGCTTCGACGACGATATTTCCGCCAATGCCATCGAGCAATATGTCAGCCGCCTGCGCAAGCGGCTCGCGCCGCACGGGCTGACGGTGAAAACGGCGCGCGGCATCGGTTATTATCTCGAAAAGCTGCCGGAGATGGCTGAATGAGACAGGCCGCCTATTCGCTCAGGCGGCGACTTTTAGGCTGGCTTCTCATCTCCACCGCCATTATCGGTTGCGTTGCGCTGACCGATACCTGGCGTGAGGCGGTCAATACCGCCAATGTCGTCTCCGACCGGGTGCTTTCCGGTTCCGCACTTGCCATTGCCGAGCGGGTGGTGGTGGCCGAGGACGGCTCGCTGGAAGTCGATATTCCCTATGTGGCGCTGGAAATGCTGACATCGGCCGCACAGGACCGGGTGTTTTACCGTGTCGACGGGCCGAACGGGCAATTCCTGACCGGCTACCAGAACCTGCCGACGGTGGAGAACCCGGCGGGCGATATCCCTGCCTATCGCGATGCCGTGTTCCGCGACGAGCCGATCCGCATCGCTGCGATCCGCCGTTTCGCTTCCACGGGCATCAATTCCGTGCCTTTTTCCGTAACGGTAGCCGAAACCACCATTGCCCGCAGCCAGCTGGCGCAGGCGATCATCCTGCGCTCGGCGCTGCGCCTGCTGTTGATGATTGTGGGGGCGGCGATAATCGTCTGGATCGCGGTGACGATTTCGCTCAGGCCGCTTTACCGGCTCAGCGAAGCGATTGCCGAGCGCAGCCCGAACGACCTGCACCCCATCCATCAATCCGTGCCGGTGGAGGTGGAAAATCTGGTGGAAACGGTCAATTCCTTCATGGTGCGGCTGCAATCGGCGCTCGACGCGCTCCGGCATTTCACCGGCAATGCCAGCCACCAGCTGCGCACACCGCTTGCCATCATCAGCACCCAGCTTGCGCTTTCAGCCCGCGCCGCAAGCCTTGAGGAAGCGCAGGCGGCGGCGCTGAAGGGCGGGGCGTCCGTGGCCCATGCCGAACATATCCTCGCCCAGCTGCTGCGCATGGCCAATATCGATGCCGCCGGCTCCAGCGAAAAACATGATTTTTCCGCAATCGATCTCGTGGCCGTTGCGCAGAATGTGACGGCCGATTTCGTGCCGCGTGCGGCCGAAGCCGGCATCGATCTCGGTTTCGAAGGCGAGGGGGAGGTCGCCATTCTAGCCGAGCCGCTCCTGATCGGCGAACTGGTCGGCAATCTCGTTTCCAATGCCATCAACTATGCCGGTCGTGGCGCGGAAGTCACCGTCCGCGTCGGCAAGGAGACGGACGCCGTCTGGCTGGAAGTGGAAGATAACGGCCCCGGCATCCCCCCGGAAAAACGCGCCATGGTGCGCCAGCGCTTTGCCCGCGGCGAAGCCAACGCCGCCCCCGGCGCCGGCCTCGGCCTCGCCATCATCGAAGAGATCGCCGGGCTGTTCGGCGGGCGGCTGACGCTGGAGGATGGCGCGGAGGGGCGTGGGTTGAGGGCGCGGGTGATGTTTGGTGGCGTGGAAAAGGCGCCGTAGCCCGCCGGGTTTATCAGGCGGCTGTGTCTGCAGGCGATTTCGCCACCAGCGAGAGCCTGTAGCCCAGCGCGTCGGCGACCTTGGCAATCGTCGCCAATTCGGGATTTCCCTCGCCGCTCAGCGCCTTGTACAAGGTCTGGCGGGGAAGGCCAGTTTGCCTCGAAAGGTCAGTCATACCCTTGGCCCGCGCCACGACGCCCAGCGCATGGGCAAGCTCCTGTGCGTCGCCGCTTTCTGTGGCGTCGGCGATGTAAGCGGCAAGCGCTTCGTCACTATCAAGGTAGCGGGCAGCATCGTAATCGCGTGTCACAAGTGGCATGGTCTCACTCCTTGAGCGCTCTGGCCAGTTTCTTGGCTCTGGCGATGTCGCGGGACTGCGATGCCTTGTCGCCGCCACACAGCAATATGATGACGACATCGCCGTGCCGGACAAAATAGACCCGATATCCGGGTCCAAGGTCTATCCTGAGTTCGCTGACGCCTTCGCCAACCGGTTTCACGTCTCCGGGATTGCCGTCCGCCAGCCGGTAAATGCGCCGTGCTATGCGGGCGCGCGCCTGCACATCGCGCAGACCCGCCAGCCAGTCGGCAAACTCGCTTGTTTCCCGGATCGTGAGCATGGCGCAATGTAAACTGTGGTTGTCATTTCGTCAATGACGAAGGGTTCACCCCATCCGCTCGGAAGCATAACTTCCCGGGCTTGGCGGGAAGACGACGGTGCGGTTGCCGTTGATGAAGGTGCGGTGGTGGATATGGGCGTGGATGGCCCGAGCCAGCACCTGGCTTTCGACATCGCGGCCAAGCGAGACATAATCGTCGGCGCTCTGTGCGTGGGTGATACGCACCGTGTCCTGCTCGATGATCGGGCCTTCGTCGAGATCGGCGGTGACGTAATGGGCCGTGGCACCGATCAGCTTCACACCGCGCTCATAGGCCTGCTTGTAGGGGTTGGCGCCCTTGAAGGAGGGCAGGAAGGAATGGTGGATGTTGATGATTTTGCCAGACATCTTCCGGCACATATCGTCGGAAAGAACCTGCATGTAGCGCGCCAGTACGACGAGTTCCGTGCCGCTGGTCTCGATCAGGTCCATTAGCTGAGCTTCGGCTTTGGGTTTATTCTCCTTCGTCACCTTGATGTGGTGGAAGGGAATGTCGTGGTTGACGACGACCTTCTGGTAGTCGAAATGGTTGGAGACGACGCCGACGATGTCGATCGGCAATGCGCCGATCTTCCAGCGATAGAGCAGGTCGTTGAGGCAATGGCCGAAACGGGAGACCATCAACAGCGTCTTCATGCGCTGGCCGTCCGGATAGATATCCGCCTTCATGCCGAATTTTTCCGCCACCGGCTTAAAGCCGTCGGTGATAGCCTCAAGCGTGGCGCCTTCTTCGGAGATGAAGGAGACGCGCATGAAGAACTTGCCGGTCTCGAGGTCGTCGAACTGCGAACTGTCGACGATGTTGCAGCCTTTTTCCGCCAGATAACCGGAAATCGCAGCCACAATGCCACGGGTCGATTTGCAGGCTACGGTCAGAACATAGGATGTCATTCGTTTTCCCTCAAAGACGTCGCACCGGCATCAACCGGCGCAGTTTGGCGCGTTCCATAGCGCAGCTCTGCGGCGGAGCAAAGCGTCAAGACGAACGCAGCCAAAGTCATAGGGCGGGAAAAGGCAGCGCGCCGTGCCGGAAGCGACATGGAATGTTCCATGGCCAGCACGTTGGGCCAGGACGGCGACGCAGGGTGTTGCGGCAGGTTGCCGGCCTCAGGCGCGGCGCAGGCGCATCGCCGTGCGGCCGCGGCCGTCGAGCAGTTCGAGCGTGCCCCGGCGCGGCTCCAGCCTGAAGGAGCGGGCGCCTTCCAGCGCTTCGATAAACTGCCGTTCCTGGCGCATGATGTCAGGCGCGCAGGCCATCTGGGTGGAAATCATCCGGCCGAAATCGATACGGTTACGGCTGATCTTCACCTCGCCACCGATGCCGTTGCAACCGGCATTGCCCGAAACGCGGCCCTCGCGGGTAATTTCCAGCGTCGCCTGACGGCGGCCGCGAACCCGCTCGCCACGGATGTCCTGCACCAGCCAGCGCCCGTCGATACCGGCTTCCGGCTCCGGCCGACCCGGGCCCGCGCCGACGCGCTCCAGCACGAGGTCGGTATCGTCGCGACCGCCGGTCAGCACCGAATAACGGCGGGTGGTGGTGAAGAGCAGCCGGTCGCGGTCGCGGATTTCGGCGCTCAGCGCATAGGAGCGGCGGCCACGGATGTCTCGGTCATCATAACGCAGCACGAAGGGTACGGGCACCTGGCCACGGGGGCGAATGGTGGTTTCGGCAATCGTCTGCGAGGGCGCATCCGCAAGCGAAACGTCGATCAGACGCACCGTAACGGTCGCGCCCGGCGGCAGGGCGATGCGTTCACGATAGGAAACGCTGCCGCGCAGGCTTGCAGGTGCGGCAGCCGCGCCGCCCGCTGCAAAAAGCGGCGCAAGCGCAACAAGCCCGGCGAAACTGCGGCGAGAAAGAAGAGGTTGGCGGTCGGTCATGGTGCTTGCTCCGTGCTGGTGCCGTTCGAATTTCAGCGGATGATAAAAAACGGCACTGAACGGGCGATGAACCGGTGGTTGTTTTTTCACGCGTCATCCGGAGAGGTCCCGGGCGAATGATGACGCGTGCGATTATGGAAGCAGTGGGGAGGCAGCTGGCAGCCTCCCCACGGGTCTCAGCCGCGGAAACCGTCCCGCAGCGCTTCGAACTTCGCCAGTTGCCCGGCCAGCAGTTCCTTGTTCTCGTCGCGGCGGACGAAAATCTTGAACATGGCGTTGCCGGCGGCGTTCATGAACCAGACGGAACAGGAGCGGCGGCCGTGGAAGCCGCGATCGACGAAGGTGATGCCGGCGCAATTGTCCTTCTTGATGTGACCGCCGATGGGGCTGTCGCCGTGGATGTTGAACCAGCCGTGGCTTTCGCTGCCTTCCGGCAGGTGGCCCGGCACTTCGAACACGATATCGCCGGTCTGCACGATCATCAGGACTTCGCCCCAGCCGCGCATCTCGTTCCAGATGGCGTCGAAGCGGTCGGCGGCAGCGGAAACGGCGGCACCTTCCGGCAGGATCGCCAGAATTTCGGCCGGCGTCACCTCGGCCTTGGCGGCGATGGCCTCCACGATGCCATCGGGCTTTTCGGCGAGCGCAGCGGCGGCGCGGGCCTGCCTGTCGTCGTCGGTCTTTTGGGCTGCAATGCTCATCGGGCGGCCTCAGGCGGCAATCGAACGGCGTTCGCCATTCTTGTCTTCATGGATGATGACGTCGAAGCCTTCGAAATGCGGGCCGGAGAGATATTCCACCTTGCCGCGGTTTTCGCCGGCCTTGGCGTGGGCGGCGCGGAACTGTTCGGATTTCGTCCAGGCGAGGAAATCGTCCTTGGTGGCCCAGACGGTGTGCGAGGCATAAAGCGTGTGGTCATCTGCCTTCGGGCCTTTCAGCATGTGAAATTCGATGTAGCCCGGCAATTCGCTCAGATGCGATTTGCGCTCGCGCCAGATGGATTCGAAGGTTTCTTCATAACCCGGCACGACACGAAAACGGTTCATTGCGATAAACATGAAATTCTCCCTTTAAGTTTCCAGTTTGAGTCAGGATATCCAGCCGCGGGGAGGTTGGAAAGGGGTTCACGACAAAGCGAACAAATTTACTCCACTTATCGATTGCGCCGCCCATAAACATGTGTAAAGAACTCAAGATTAATTGGCGCAGGGAAAGCCGCGCCGGGTCGTGTTTCAGGATAGCGCCATGTTGAATTCCCGCCTTCGTTCCTTTGTTTTCGCCTCTCTCGTGCCCGCCGCAATCGCCTTTGCCGCACCTGCCGCCATGGCTTCGGACAAGGGCAATCCGGAAGCGAAACGCATTGTCGCGGTGGGCGGCACGGTCACCGAAATCCTTTATGCGCTGGGCGCAGGAGACCGCGTCGTTGCGCGTGACAGCACCAGCAGCTATCCGGCAGATGCATTTGCCAAGCCGGATATCGGTTACATGCGGGCGCTTTCGTCGGAAGGCATCCTGTCGCAGAAGCCCGATCTCATCCTCTCTGAGGACGGGTCCGGCCCGGCCGATGTCATCGCCATCCTGAAGGCGAGTGCGGTGCCTTTCGTCACCGTCGATACGCCGCCGAGCGGCGACGCCATCCCCAAAAAGATCGAGGATGTCGGCGCGGCGGTCGGTCTTTCTGACAAGGCGAAGGCGCTGGCTGCCGAGACCAAGGCCGGGCTCGATGCGCTCGCCAGGGATGTTTCGGCCGTGCCGGAAAAGGGCAGAAAGCGGGTTCTCTTCGTGCTTTCCACCGCCGGCGGCCGCATCATGGCGGCGGGCAAGGATACAGAAGCCGCCGCGATCATCGAAATGGCAGGCGGCATCAATGCGGCTCAGGAGATCAATGGTTACAAGCCGCTGACGGATGAGGCGGTCATTGCCGCGGCACCCGATTTGGTGCTGACCATGGCGCGCGGCGACCATGCCGCCAAGGCGGAAGAGATCTTCGCGCTGCCGGCCTTCCAGTCCACGCCTGCTGCCGCCAGCAAGGCGCTCATCAGCATGGATGGGCTTTATCTCATCGGTTTTGGTCCGCGCACGCCTGCTGCGGGCCGCGAGCTGGCAGCCAAGCTCTATCCTGAGGTGGTGAAGCCGTGAGCCTTGCCGCCTTGAGTTCCGCTGAAGGCAGGGTTGCGGGCGACAGATCCCGCCAGGGGGTCGTCACCCTCGCCGTGCTCGTCGGCATCCTGCTGTTTGCCTGTGGCGTGTCGCTGGTCAGCGGACCCACGGGCGTCGGCATGTCCGAACTCTGGGCCTATTTCACCGGCGGCGCGGATCAGCTCGATGCGCGCGACAGGGTCATTCTTGAGGCGGTTCGCCTGCCGCGCACGGCGCTCGGCATGTTGATCGGCGCGGGGCTTGCCGTTTCGGGGGCGATGATGCAGGGCCTGTTTCGCAATCCGCTGGCCGATCCCGGCATTGTCGGCGTCACCTCGGGTGCAGCGCTCTTCGCGGTCGCGGCCATTTCTCTCGGGGAAGGCGCGCTTGCCACCGTCGCCGTGTTTTTCGGCCCGCATTTTCTGCCGCTGATGGCGTTTTTCGGCGGGTTGCTGAACACCTGGGTACTTTACCTGATCGCGACGAAGGATGGCGCCACCTCCACCACCACGCTCATTCTGGCCGGCATCGCGGTGGCGGCGATCAGCGGTGCTTTGACGGGGCTGATGATTTTCATGGCCGATGACCGGGCGCTGCGCGATATTACCTTCTGGTCGCTCGGTTCGCTCGGTGGGGCCACGCCCGCCAAGGTGCTCGCGACCCTCCCTTTCATCATCGTCGTTCTCGCCATCATTCCCTTCGTTGCCCGCGGGCTCGATGCGCTGATCCTCGGGGATGCCGCCGCCTTTCACATGGGCATTCCGGTGCAGCGGCTGAAGCGGATCGTCATTCTGGCCGTTGCCGCCGCCTGCGGGGCGAGCGTGGCGGCGGCCGGTTCCATCGGTTTTGTCGGCATCGTCGTGCCGCATCTTCTACGGCTCGCCATCGGCCCGTCGCACCGCTTCCTGCTGCCGGCCTCGGCACTTGGCGGGGCGGCACTTCTGCTTCTGGCCGATAGTTTCGCCCGCACCGTCGCGTCACCGGCGGAACTGCCCATCGGCGTCGTCACGGCGCTCATCGGTGCGCCGGTCTTCCTGTTCCTGCTATTGGGACGCGGCGGTTTTTCCATGCGGAACATGCCATGATCCGGGCCGAAAACCTCACCCTCATCCGCTCCGGCCGCCGGCTTCTCGATGCGGTCAGCGTCGATCTGAAGCCCGGCAAGGTCAATGTCATCATCGGCCCCAACGGTGCGGGCAAATCCACGCTGATGAAGGTTCTCTCGGGCGAGATGCGCGCCGAGGGCGGTTCGGTGACCTATAACAACGTTGACCTGCCGGCCTTCACGCCGGTCCAGCTCGCCCGTCTCAGGGCCGTGTTGCCGCAGAGCACCCAGCTTGCTTTCCCTTTCACCGCGCTCGAAATCGTGCGGATGGGGGCTGTTGCACAAGGCTCCCGCGCGCCGGAAGAGCAGGCCCGCCGCGCACTCGCCAAGGCCGGGCTGCGCGGTTTCGAGCAGCGGTCCTACAACATGCTCTCCGGCGGAGAACAGCAGCGGGTGCAGTTTGCCCGGGCGCTGGCGCAGGTGCCGAACCCGATGGAAAATGGCGAGGCGCGGGCGCTCTTCCTCGACGAGCCCACCGCAAGTCTCGATATCGGCCACCAGATTGCCGTGCTGGAAACGGCGCGCGACTTTGCAAGCGGCGGCGGGCTGGTGCTCGCCATCCTGCACGACCTCAACCTTGCGGCCGAATTTGCCGATCAACTTATCGTCATGCATGGCGGCCGGGTGACGGCGAGCGGCCCCTCGCTGGAAACGATCAGCGACGAGACGATTGCAAGGGTCTATGGCATTGGCGGTGTCGTCGGCCGGCTGCCGGCGCGGCATATTCCTTACGTGCTGCCGCAGTCGCGCCACCGTTAAGGGCCTGTCCTTCGCCTCAGCTTTCCGGCCGGGTGGCGATGAAAAGCGCGGAGCCGAGCATGACGGCGGCGACGATGGCGGCCCGCAGCGGCGGCGGCTCGCTCAGAAACCAGAAAGCAGCGTAACTGACGGACATGGCGGAAAGTGCTGCGACCTTGGCATTGCGGGCGATTGCGCCGCGTTCGCGCCATCGCCGCAGCGAAGGGCCGAATCTAGGGTGGGCCAGCAGCCATGCCTCGAGTTTTGGCGAGGAGCGGGAAAAACACCAGAGCGCCAGAAGCAGGAACGGCGTGGTGGGCAAAACGGGAAGAAACGCGCCGACAATGCCGGTCGCGACCATAAGCCAGCCAAGACAGAGGTATAAAAGGCGCATGCCTAGCCGGTATCATGAGTTCAACACTCAGGATAGAGCGGCAGAGCCAAAACCATGCGGTCTCGTTGCCGCAGGTCCCAACCGCACCGGAAAAACTAACGGGTTTTTGCCATCACATTTGCCGTGATCGGGCCGTTACGTCCTGTCGCAGAGCGCCTTTAGGGTTGAAAGCGAAGCACACTGTCTTTATCCCCTTGGCCGCGATGCCCGGAGCATAACCGGGCCGTCAACAGGAAGAAGAAGGAAAACACCATGGCCAAGCTGATCCACTCGATGGTCCGGGTGCTGGACGAAAAGCGTTCGGTGGAATTTTACAAACAGGCTTTCGGGCTTGAGGTTACGGAACGCGCCGAGTTCGAAAACTTCACGCTGATCTATCTCAGCAATGCCGAGGGTGATTTCGAGCTGGAACTGACCGTCAACCGGGGTCGCGAAGTGCCCTATGCGCTGGGTGATGGTTATGGTCACCTTGCGGTCAGCGTGGTCGATGTGGATGGCGAGCACCAGCGCTTCACCGAGATCGGCCTTTCCCCCGGAAAAATCATCGAAGCCGATTATAAGGGCCAGCCTTTCGCGAAATACTTTTTCATCTGCGATCCGGACGGTTACAAGATCGAAGTGCTGCAACGCGGTAACCGGTTCAAATAAGCGCGATTATGGGAGAGGCGGGCATGGCAGAGGCAGGCGTCAAACTCGAGGAGAGCTGGAAACGCGTTCTTTCCGGTGAATTCGCCAGCCCCTATATGCTGAAGCTGAAGGAGTTCCTGCTTGCCGAAAAGACCGCCGGCAAGCGCATCTTCCCCAGGGGTGCGGAATATTTCCGGGCGCTGGATCTCACGCCTCTCGATGAGGTCAAGGTCGTCATTTTAGGCCAGGACCCCTATCATGGGCTCGGCCAGGCGCATGGGCTGTGCTTTTCCGTCCAGCCCGGCGTGCGCATTCCGCCTTCACTCGTCAATATCTACAAGGAATTGCAGAGCGATCTCGGCATTCGCCCGGTGGGTCACGGCTTTCTGGAAAGCTGGGCGAAACAGGGTGTGCTTCTGCTCAACAGCGTGCTGACGGTGGAGGAATCCCGCGCCGCCTCGCATCAGGGGCAGGGCTGGGAAAAATTCACCGACGCCGTGATCCGCGCCGTCAACGACGAATGCGACCATGTCGTCTTCCTGCTCTGGGGTTCCTATGCACAGAAGAAGGCGGCCTTCGTGGATCAGCGCAAGCACCTCGTGCTGCGCTCGCCGCATCCATCCCCGCTTTCGGCCCATAACGGCTTTTTCGGCAATGGCCATTTTTCCAAGGCAAACGCCTTTCTTGCCTCCCATGGCCGCCAGCCGATCGACTGGCAATTGCCGGAAACGGTGGGAAGCGACAAAAACCTTCTCTAGACACTCATAAAATACCTTTACGCTTTGCGGTTGTCGGGATTAAAGATAACCGGACTGCAAAGTGAAGGATTATGCCCGTGTCTCTCCTGTCTGCCGAAACCTCCGTCTCGCTGCCCGATCCACTGTCGATTGTCGATGCTTTCGAGGATCATTTTTCCGAGCATATGGAGATGGAACGCGAAGGCGCGACAGTGCGGTTCAAGACGGAATATGGCCATGGCAGCTTCAGCGCCGAGGGCGGGCGTTTCGCGGCAAGGGTGAGCTGCATTTCCGAACATATATTGATGTCGGTGAAGGCGATGGTGGCCGAGCATATCGTCGAATTCTCCGGCGAGACGGGGCTGGATTTCCGCTGGAGCGGCCATGGCGCGCAACAGCGTGAGCTGCCCAATCTCTTCGTCGGCAAGGTCGCCCGCGCCTATAATCTGACGCCGCATATGCGCCGGCTGGTGGTTTCCGTCGAAAGCGGCATCGAAAGGCTGCTGACCGGCGGCATGCATGTGCGCCTGCTTCTGGTGCCGGATCAGGCCCGCGCGCCGGTCTGGCCTTATCTTGCGCCCACCGGCGCCATCGTCTGGCCGGCGGGCGACGATCTTCTCACACGGCGTGTCTACACCATCCGTTCCGGCGATATCGCGCGCGGTGAAGTCGATATCGATTTCGTCATGCATGAGGGCGACCACATGCCGGGCGCAACCTTCGGCGCGACGGCGAAGCCCGGCGATGTTCTCGGCATCATCGGCCCGAGCGGTGTTTGCCCGGAAGCCGAGCGTTATGTCTTTGCCGGCGACGAGACGGCGCTGCCGGTGATGCTGCGCATGGCGGCCGAAATGCCGGCCGGCAAAAAACTCAGCGTCTATGCGGAGATCGACGATGAAGCCGAGCGGCAGGAGATCGTCTGTGCGGCAAATGTCGAGTGGACATGGCTTTATCGCCGCGGCAAGCCCGCCGGCACCGCGGGCCTTATCGAAAAGGCGCTGCGCGACCATGGCTGGAGCGCGGATCATGACGGTCTGCATGTCTTTGTCGCCTGCGAAAAATCCGAGGCGAGGGCGGCAAAATCCTTCCTCACCGACGAGATTGCTTTCCCGAAAGCATCGCTGCGCGCTGTCGGCTACTGGACCCTGGGCGTCGCCGACGATCATTGAGCTGCCTTATCGGGCCCGTTGAACAGTCGGTTTTATCGTTCATCATTCGGGAACAATCCGTTCCCGTTGTCCACTCTATGCCTGAGAGCGCTGTTACCCCATCTTTACGCCATGAACAGGGCAGGCCCCAACCGTGAGGCCCGCCAGGCAAAAGGGGTTTATCATGCTCAACCAGATCAAGGGCCTGCACCACGTTACGTCCATGGCGGCGAGCGCGCGCCAGAACAACATTTTTTTCACCGATACGCTTGGCCTGCGCCGGGTGAAGAAGACGGTCAATTTCGACGCGCCTGACGTCTATCATCTCTATTATGGCGATGAAGTCGGCACGCCCGGCTCCGTCATGACTTACTTTCCGTTCCCGCATATCGCCCGCGGCCGTCCCGGCACCGGTGAGGTGGGCACGACGCTGTTTTCCGTTCCGGAAGGATCGCTCGGCTACTGGCAGGACCGTCTTTCCAAGGCCGGGGTGGATGGCCTGAAGGCCGATGAAGCCTTCGGCAACAAGCGCCTGCATTTTGCAGGTCCCGATGGCGACGGTTTTGCGCTGGTCGAGGTCAGGGATGACAACCGCGCGCAATGGATCGGCAATGGCGTCGGTGCGGATCAGGCGATCCATGGTTTTCAGGGCGCCTCGCTGCGTCTTCGCGATGAAGGTGCGACGGCCGAGCTTTTGAAATTCATGGGCTATCAGGAAGTGGGCCGTCAGGATGGCGTTCTGCGCCTCGGTATTCCCGGCGGCAACGGTGCCGACTTCATCGACATCGAAACCATGCCGAATATTTCTGGCGCGCGGCTGGGTGCGGGGTCCGTGCACCACATCGCCTTTGCGGTCGAAAACCGTGAAAAGCAGCTGGAGGTGCGCAAGGCGCTGATGGATACCGGCTATCAGGTGACACCGGTGATCGACCGCGATTATTTCTGGGCGATCTATTTCCGCACGCCGGGCGGCGTGCTGTTCGAAGTGGCCACCAACGAGCCCGGTTTCGACCGCGACGAGGACACCGCCCATCTCGGCGAGGCGCTGAAGCTGCCGACCCAGCACGCGCATCTGCGCTCCGCGCTTGAAGAGCATCTGGAGCCGCTGGGGGACGAGAAGGCGGCTTAACCTCTCAATAGCGCTTGGCAGGACATTGCGACCTGCTTCTTCTCCCCGGCGGAGAGAAGGTGGCCCGAAGGGTCGGATGAGGGGGTAACGTTGCCGGATTTCGGAGAGCTTGCCCCCTCATCCCGCTGCCGGGGACTTCTCCCCGGCGGGGAGAAGACACAAGCCGCGTCCGTTCGCTTCATATGATTGCTCCGCTTGGCCGAAGAGGCCTTGCGGAAGCCATTGAACCTCTTCCTTTCAGAAAGGATCCTCCCATGACCAGGGACAGCTATTTCCACAAATCCCGCGCCGGCGCTGCCGGTGCACCGCTTTTCGTTTTGCTGCACGGCACCGGCGGCGATGAAAACCAGTTCTTCGATTTCGGCTCGCGCCTGCTGCCTGAGGCGACTATTCTCTCACCCGTCGGCGATGTCTCCGAACATGGCGCGGCGCGGTTTTTCCGGCGCACGGGAGAGGGCGTCTACGACATGGCCGACCTTCAACGGGCGACCGTCAAGATGGCGGACTTCATCAGGGCGAACCGGGAGCATTATCAGGCCGGTCCGGTCATCGGCCTCGGTTTTTCCAACGGTGCGAATATTCTCGCCAATGTGCTCATCGAAGAACCCGGGCTTTTCGATGCGGCGGTGCTGATGCATCCGCTCATCCCGTTCGAACCAAAAATCTTGCCCGCCAAGGCTTCGCGCCGGGTGTTGATCACGGCCGGCGAGCGCGATCCGATCTGCCCCGTGCCGCTGACGAAGGCGCTGGAACAGAGCCTCAAGGCACAGGGCGGCACGGTGGAAACCGTGTGGCACCCGGGCGGACATGAAATCCGCTCCGGCGAGATCGATGCGGTCAGGGGTTTTCTGGCGGCTTATAACGCTTAGCTGAATGTCTGCGCCATGCCGGCTGTTAAGCCGGCATTCGCCTGTGCTGCCGCCTCAGCGATATCCGCATTGCTGCAGCTGCGCCTCGTAACGCAGCGCCATGTTGGCGGAGCGGCGGGCGGCCTTCTGGACGGCGGAATTGTTGCGCCAGCTGCCCTTCGCATAACCGGCATGGCCGGAATAATAGGCGAGGTAGAGATTATAGGGGTCGTTCAGCGAAATGCCGTTTTCGCGCCGGCTCTTGGCATGATACCAGCCGACGAAGTGGATGGCATCGGTGAAATCGGTGCGGCTTGCCGACCAGCGGCCGGTTTCACGCTGGTAAACGCTCCATGTGCCGTCCAGCGCCTGTGCGTAGCCATACGCGCTCGACTGGCGTGTCCAGGGAATGAAACCGAGAAGCTTGGTGCGCGGCGGCCGCGCATAGGGGCGGAAGGCGGATTCGGTGTAGATCGTCGCCATCATGACAGGCACGGGCACGCCGAATTCGCGCTCGGCCGCTTTCGCATCGCGCCGCCAGTTGTTGAAGATGCCGTTCCGCTGCTCGAAAATCGCACAGGCATTGGTCACCTGCGACGGTGCGGTGGCGCAGCCGGCCAGAACGAGCATCAGAAAAACAACGGCAAATACGCCACGCATAACGGAACCCTTTCGTTCCGTTATTCTTAAATTGCTAACCATTAACGTCGGGTTTTAAGACAAGGTTAATTCAAATGCCGCCGATCGGGCGGGCGTTAACCCGCTGAAAATTCCTGTGGCCGGGATGGGGCGAGGCCGCTTCCCGGGCGCCTTTTTTCAAGAAGCGTTCATCCCCGCGCGTCCACGGTCCCGCCGGCCCGGCTATACTTGGCCCATCCCGGTCATCAGGCGTGCGCGCGGCGCAAGGTGGACGGGCCAGGCGGCCAAAACCGGGGAGTTTCCCGATGTCACGGTTGAGGCGGCCGGCATATGTCCATCCTCCAAACAGGAACCGGTTTGGCGGGCGGGTCACATGTTTCAAGCCGGGGCCGCATCGTCTGCAAACCCTGCAATACACTTTAATACCCCGCAGCGATGCGGCCCTCTTTTATCGCTTCCCAACGTTGCCGCGGAATTCGCGGTGACGGTGTTGGCGCATATTCGAAAAAAGCTGTCCGCTGTACAAAAATGAAAACCGATAAAATTGTAGCAATCGGCTTAAAGCAGCTGAAAACAGTGCTGTGCCATTGTGGGATCACAGACGGGGAGCGGCCTTTTAAAGAGACGCTCCACACAACAGAAATCGAGACCGGCACAAGCCGGCGGATCGCAAACGGGGTATGAAATGCTGAAGAAGATTATTGCTGCCGCCATCTGCGGAATTGCCGTTGCTTCCATGTCCAATCATGCCGATGCGGCTGGCGCTGCCGGTTTTGCCCGCGGTTTTGCCGCCGTCGAGAAATCCGCGGTGACGCAGATTGGTGTTTCCGCGCGGGGCGGTTTCGATGGCTGCGTTCTTTCCGCTGGCCAATGCGTCTCCACCATCGCCGCGCCGCTAACCGGTGAGCGTCGCGAGGAACTGCTGCGCGTCAACCGCGATGTGAACGCCACCATGGGCGCGCTCGACGATTATTTCTCCGGTTTTGCAACCGATGTTCCGGCAACGCCGTCGTTGAGCCTTGGCGATTGCGGTGACTGCGCCGCCATCAAGCGCACGGCCCTTGCCGGCGCCGGCTGGTCCTCCAGCGCGCTGCGCCTTGCCTTTTCGCTGAACAATGACGGATCGCTCGAAAAAGTGCTGATCGTCACCACCGACAAGGGCGATATCGTCCTTGGCAACGCCGTCCTTTCTCCGGCTGAGCGCGAAACCGCGCTCTGACCTTTCGTTCGAGCATCGGAAAGATTTGCGATCCGATGCTCCATTCTTTCATGCCTGCCAGACTACGCCGGTTTTCCTGACCCTGTTGGTTCAGGAAGCCGGCGATTTTTTTCGTTCCGCGACGGCAATGCCCGCCAGCGCCATGATGAGAGCGACGATCTGATAGGTGTGCAGCGTCTCGCTGAGCACGATAACCGACAGCAGGGTGCCGAAGACCGGCACGAGGTTGATAAAGAGGCCGGCGCGGTTGGCGCCGATCTGTTCAACGCCTTTGATATAGAGGATCTGCGCGATCAGCGACGCAAAAATGGCGGCATAGACCACCAGCACCCAGCCCTTCTGATCCGGCCAGACGACGCTCTCGCGTGAGATTTCCCAGAAGATCAGCGGCACCGAGGTGAGGAGGGCGAAGAAGGCGGGAATGGCCATCAGCGTGCGCCAGTCGACCGCCGGTTTCCAGCGCAGGATGACGGTGTAGATGGCATAGACCAGCACGGCCAGCAGCATGATCCCGTCGCCGACATTCATTTCCAGTTGCAGCAGCGAGACCGGATCGCCATGCGAGGCGAGAAGCGCGACGCCAGCGATGGTGAGGCAGAAGCCGGCGATCTGGCCGAACAGCACACGGGTGCGGAACAGGATGAAGTTCAAGACGAAGATGACCATGGGAATGCCGGCCTGGATGACGGCGGCATTGATGGCCGAGGTGTGTTGCAGGGCCGTGTAGAGAAACACGTTGAAGGCGGTATAACCGACGCTGCCGAGCACGAGGAAATAGGGCAGGCGTTTTTTCACCACCGGCCAGTCCTTGATGAGCTGCGGCACGGAAATGGCGAAGATGATGGCGACGGCGAAGACCCAGCGCAGGAAGGTGAAGGCCATGGGGCTGATGTGGCCGACGGCGAGCTTGCCGGCAACGGTGTTGCCGCCCCAGCAGAGCGTGGCGATGATGAGGGCGATATAGGCTTTGGAGGGCACGCTGATGTTTCGCTTCTTCACGGGGCGGGAAAACGGCTAAGGGGTGAATGGCGGTCTTGCGCCCGCGCTTGGCCCCCACGGGGCGAGATAATGCGGGAAATCCGCGCCTTGTCACGGAAAAAGCAAAATTCTCCATAAGAAACAGGGTCGCTTTCCGTAAAACAACACAGTATACATTCGCGGGTTTGGGTTTCCCATCGGGTTATCGGGCGCGCAAGCGCCATGAGCAGGAAAGCAAGAAATGACGAATGTTGTGGTGGTCGGCTCGCAGTGGGGCGACGAAGGCAAAGGCAAGATTGTCGACTGGCTGTCCGAGCGGGCAGATGTCGTCGTGCGGTATCAGGGCGGCCATAATGCCGGCCATACGCTTGTCATCGATGGCATCAGCTACAAGCTTTCGCTTCTGCCGTCCGGCGTCGTGCGTCCCGGCAAGCTCGCCGTCATCGGCAATGGCGTCGTGGTCGATCCGCATGCGCTGATCGCCGAAATCGGCCGTCTGGAAGCGCAGGGCGTGAAGGTTACCCCGGAAAACCTGCGTATCGCCGACAATGCCACCCTCATTCTTTCGCTGCACCGCGAGCTGGACGGCATGCGCGAAGACGCGGCCTCCAACAGCGGCACCAAGATCGGCACCACCCGCCGCGGTATCGGCCCGGCCTATGAAGACAAGGTTGGCCGCCGCGCCATCCGCGTCATGGATCTCGCCGACATGGAGGCGCTTTCCGCCAAGGTTGATCGCATCCTCACGCATCACAATGCGCTTCGTCGCGGTTTCGGTGCAACCGAAGTCTCGCATGAGACGATCATGGAAGAGCTGGGCTCGATTGCCGAGCGCATCCTGCCGTTCAGCGAAACCGTGTGGCTGCTGCTCGACAAGAAGCGCCGCGCCGGCGCGCGCATCCTGTTCGAAGGCGCTCAGGGCTCGCTGCTCGATATCGACCATGGCACATACCCCTATGTGACCTCTTCCAACACGGTTGCCGGCCAGGCCGCCGCTGGTTCCGGCATGGGTCCGGGTTCGCTGGGTTATATCCTCGGCATCACCAAGGCTTACACCACCCGTGTCGGCGAAGGTCCGTTCCCGACGGAGCTGAACGATGAGATCGGCCAGTTCCTGGGCGAAAAGGGCCATGAATTTGGCACCGTCACCGGCCGCAAGCGCCGCTGCGGCTGGTTTGACGCGGCACTGGTGCGCCAGTCGGTCGCCACCAATGGTATTACCGGCATCGCGCTTACCAAGCTTGATGTGCTTGATGGTCTCGACGAGCTGAAAATCTGCGTCGGTTACAAGCTTGACGGGCAGGAAATCGATCATCTTCCGGCGAGCCAGGGCGCGCAGGCGCGCGTCGAGCCGATCTACGTCACGTTGGAAGGCTGGAAGGAATCTACCGTCGGTGCCCGAAAATGGGCGGATTTGCCTGCTCAGGCAATCAAATATGTCCGTCAGGTCGAGGAATTGATCGGGGCGCCTGTCGCACTTCTGTCGACAAGTCCGGAGCGTGACGACACCATACTTGTGACTGATCCGTTTGAGGATTAATGTCCTCGGCGATCTAGATTCATAAACCATATCGGGCCGGTACGTCGCCGGTCACGACGAGAAAGTGCTTATGGCGGATTTTGTAGCAGTCATTCGCAAGGCCGTGGATGGCTTGGCGAACAATACTCCCGAAAACCGGGCGAAGGTTTACGACAAGGCGCGCAGTGCGGTTGTGCGCCAACTCGAGAATATGAAGCCACGTCCGCCGGAAGAATTGTTGCGCCGGCAGATCGCCAAGCTGGACGCCGCCATAGCCGAGGTGGACAGCGAATATGCCGAGGCGCTTCCGGCGCTGGAGGATGATGACGCTGTCTCTCCCGCCGCGGAAGAGACGGCGGCATCCTATTACCAGCAGGATGCTGCCGACGAAGACGAGGCCCGCGCCGCCGAGCCGGCAGAGGATGCCGACCGGGAAGAGGCGCGGCACGAGCCGGCCTACGAAGAGCCGGCATCCGCTGAACCCGCGCAATCGGAGCCGGTTTACGAAGAAGCGGCCGAAGAGGAAGAGCCCCGGCACGCTGACACCGCTGCCGATGAGGAGCAGCATCATGGCGACCGCGCGCCGGAAGAGCTTTATGATGCGCCGGAAACGGTTCATGCCGCTCCCGCCCCGGCACCCGGTTCCGACGAAGCCGTCGGCACCTATTTCACACGGACGGATGAAGAGCCCGCTCACCAGCCGGAGCCTGAAACGGCGCTCGGCGCTGCCGATGATTCCGTTCCTTCCCATTGGGCTCAGCCGGTGGATGAGGATGACTGGCGCAAGCTCGATGAAGCGCAGGACGACGATGTGCGTCCGGCCGCCGAGGAATATGAAGAGGTTCGCAACGAGACCGACGAACGTCCGCTTGTTGCCGGTTATGCCGCCCAGCATTACCAGGAGCCGGAAGTAAGTTTCGAGCCCGCCCCTTACGAAAAGGATGAGCGGCGCGAGGCGGACGACCATTTCGGCCCCGCCGCCGTGGAGCATGCTCCGGCGTTTGGCGGCCGGCACGATTTTGACGACCATCGCCAGCCGGAAGAGCAGGCTCCGAAAAAGGCGGCCGTGGTCGAGGATTTCTCGTCCTATTTCCAGGATGCGGATATTGCCATTCCCGCCAAGGACGCGCCGGCGCTGCCGCGCGCGGATAACGATCTCTTCGGCGATCAGGCAGCGGCAAAGGACAACAAGGAACGCACGCCCTGGGACGATCTGGACGAGCTGATCGGTTATGACGGCGCGTCGTCCTCCACCCGTCAGGCTTCGGGCGAAACGAATGGCGTGGGCGCTGCCGCCGCAACGCCCGCCTATATGGTCAAGAAGAAGCCGCGCCGCAATTATGCGTCGCTGGTTCTGGCCGTTGTGGGCGTGGCGCTGCTTGCCGGCGGCGGTTATGCCGTGTGGATGAACCGCGATGCGCTGAACGATATGGTCGGCGGGCTGGTCAGTTCCGCACAGAACGGCGGCACCAGCCAGACGGCTTCGAACGGCACGGGTGAGGCGCAGACTTCGACACCGCCGGCGACCCAGCAGCCGCCCGCCACGGGGCAGCAGCCGACAACCCCGACCAACCATCAGGCCCCGACCCATGGCGATGACGGCTCCGTCACCGGCACCAAGTTCACCCAGCGGCTTCTGGCCGACGGCACCGAGCGTGACGAGGGACCTGCCGCCGGTGCGAACGGCCAGCCGGTCACCGCCGAAGGCCAGTCGGTCTATGAACAGAATGTCGCGCCGCCGCCTGCGGGCGAGGCTCCGGCCAACAATGCCGGTGCGCCCGCTGGAACGCCTGCCGGCACGCCGCCGGCGCAGCAGCCTGCCGCCGCTGCCGGCGACCGCATGTTCCTTTATGAGGAAGTGCTGGGCCAGACGGTGCCGACCGCCATTCAGGGCAGTGTTTCCTGGTCGTTGCAGCAGGAAAATGACGGTGAGGGCAAGCCTTCTCCGACCGTGCAGGGCCAGATCACCGTTCCCGGCCGTGGCCTCAGCGCGCTGATCACCTTCAAGCGCAATACCGATCCGTCGCTGCCGGCCAGCCATCTGATCGAGATCGTCTTCTCGGTTTCGCCCGGCTTCGAAGGCGGCGCTATCGACAGCGTCCAGCGCATCGCGATGAAGAGCACCGAGCAGGATCGCGGCAACGCGCTGATCGCGGTTCCGGCCAAAATCACCGACGATTTCCACATGATCGCGCTCAACGACTTCCCGGATGCGATGAAGACCAATCTGGAGCTTCTGAAGAGCCGTAACTGGATCGACATTCCGGTTTCCTACCGCAACGGCCGGCGTGCGCTGCTGACCCTGCAAAAGGGCAATGACGGCATCGCCGCCTTCGACAAGGCGCTCAGCGAATGGGCGGCGGCAACGCCAGCGACCGGTCAATGATGATTTAAGGGCGGCTCAGGCCGCCCTTTTCGTTATATGGCTGCGGCGGTGTTTTTGCGTTGGCGGGTGATGGGTGGGTTAGTTGGTGCTGGTGGGTGTGGCTTACCCCCCTCTGCCCTGCCGGGCATCTCCCCCACAGGTGGGGAGATCGATATGCCGCGAGGTCGCGGCCAACTCAACGGTCAAGGATGAAGCGGCGGTAGAGCGTCTTGCCAATCCCCCTCCTTGTGGGGGAGATGCCCGGCAGGGCAGAGGGAGTAAGCGGCATACTCCGAAGCGCGGATATTTTCCCTACCGCTTTTCCTCCAGAACAATCACGGGTCTCAGAGACAGGCCATTTGCCATCGCCCGCCTTTTACAAACAAAAAATCCCCGGCCGAAGGCCGAGGATGATTCATGGTCAGCGCATTGGCGTCAGGCGCGTGTCGCCTTACGCATCCACCACGCGCAAGGCGCGCGCAGCTTCCAGCGCTTCCTTCTGCACCGCTTCCTGCACCTTCTCGAAGGCGCGAACCTCGATCTGGCGCACGCGTTCGCGGCTGATGTCGAACTCGGAGGAAAGTTCCTCCAGCGTCACCGGGTCTTCGGCAAGCCGGCGGGCTTCGAAGATGCGGCGTTCGCGGTCGTTCAGCACGCCCATGGCTTTCGCCAGCATGCGGCGGCGGGTTTCCAGCTCGTCCTGTTCGATCAGCACGTCTTCCTGGCTGTCATGGTCATCCACCAGCCAGTCCTGCCATTGGCCGGACTCGCCTTCGGACGCCTTGATCGGCGCATTCAGCGAGGCGTCGCCATGCAGGCGGCGGTTCATCGAGATGACTTCTTCTTCCGACACCTGAAGCTTCGTCGCGATTTCCTTGACGTGTTCCGGCTTAAGATCGCCATCGTCGATAGCCTGGATGCGGCCTTTCAGCCGGCGCAGGTTGAAGAACAGACGCTTCTGGTTGGCGGTCGTCCCCATCTTCACCAGCGACCACGAGCGCAGGATATATTCCTGGATCGAGGCCTTGATCCACCACATGGCATAGGTGGCCAGGCGGAAACCGCGCTCCGGATCGAACTTCTTCACCGCCTGCATCAGGCCGACATTGCCTTCGGAGACGACTTCGCCGATGGGCAGGCCGTAACCGCGGTAACCCATGGCGATCTTGGCGACGAGACGCAGATGGCTGGTGACGAGTTTATGCGCGGCGTCGCGGTCGCCATGCTCGGCATAACGCTTGCCGAGCATGTATTCTTCCTGCGGCTCCAGCATCGGAAATTTACGGATTTCGTCGAGATATCTGTTGAGACCGGCTTCGCCGGCTGTAATCGTAGGCAAACTATTGCGGGCCATAAAGCACCCCCTTATCTATGGTCTGGAACGGCACCCTCTTTGATCGGCGACTGACCCGCCGGAGGCACACCGTAAGCTGCGGGTCGTTACCGACCCCGCACGAACCCATGTGACAGATATGTACGCGCGCGCCGCGTTTCAAGCGAACGCTGCGTTCACACATGCGTTATGTTCCAGTGACACCTTCTTTGACCTGTTTAACTTTCGAACGGTAGATTCGTTCCGAAAAACCGCCAAGGCCGGAGCGCACCATCAGCTCATACATTACCCGCCGGCGCATGGGATTGTGCAGACGCACAACCTTGGAGCCGAGGAACTGCGTCTCCACATGGGCAAGCGCCTGCAGATCGGGATCGGCGGCAATCGCGTTCGCGTAGGTTGCGTGAAATTCCCGGCGGCAGACATAGGTTTTGTATTTCGTCATGCCGAAGCAGACCAGGCTGTGGCCATGGGTGCGCAGGAAATCGGCGACGCCCACCGTCACTTCCGGCCAGGCGGGATTGAAAGTGTCGTCGAAGACGATGACGCCATGCGGCGCGATCACTTCCATTGCCAGTTTCGCATCGGCCAGCACGTGGTGCAGGTTGTGGCCGCCATCGATGCTGAAGAAGCGGGCGGGGCCGATGCGGGAGGTGATGTCGGCGGGCGCCAGCTGCGTGCTGTCGCCCCTGATGATCAGGTCCTCATCCATGGCGAAACCCAGCCGACGGCCGTTTTCCATCAGGCGTTCATATTGGTCGAGGCTGCCATCTTCGGGCGGATCGAGATCGAAGAGATCGATGCCCAGCACTTTTTCCTGCCTCCCGGCGAATTTGCGCAGCAGGAAATAGGAGCGGCCGTAATAAACGCCGATTTCCGCCATGCCGCCGTGGAGGCCGCTTTTCGTCTGGGCCTGCAACAGCGCCTTAAAGACGAGCGCATCGGGCGGGTCGATATAGCCTTCGACGCTGCGCAACTCCTGAAAGATAAACCGGCGGTCTTCGATATTCATGCGATAGATCCCGTCATCATGCCGGTTCCGTTCGGGTGCGGATCGAACGAATGGCGTCCCTGCGGCTTTATTTGGCAGGCTTGAAATCGCCACGGTTAACGGCGGCGATTTCAGGCTTTGCGGGGCCGAGGAGGTGTGACGATTGAAGCGAAATTGGGGCGGTCTATAAAAAGGACCGACTGTGGAATATCGCTATCCGCTAATCTTTTTTTATTATCCGGGGCTTCCGGCGAAATGCATGGCGCAGTTTTTTTGACCGCGCCATACAGGTTTTCAGCCACGCAATGCGGCGGTCAGCGCTTCCATGTCATCCGGCAGGTCGGTTTCGAATTCCATCACCTCGCCGGTGCGCGGATGTTCGAAAGCGAGCAGATAGGCATGCAGGGCCTGGCGCGGAAAGCCGCGGACGGTGCTTTTTGCCGGTTCTTCGAGAAGGTTTGCCTTGGTTCGGAAGGCCGCGCCATATTCGGGATCGCCGATCAGCGGATGGCCGATATGGGCCATGTGAACGCGGATCTGGTGGGTGCGGCCGGTTTCCAGCCGGCATTCCACCATGGAGGCGAGGCAGGTGGCGTCCGGCCGCTCATGGTAACGCTCCATCACCTCGTAATGGGTGATCGCCTCGCGGGCATCGTCCGAATCCTCGTGCTTGACGGCGCGTTTGGTGCGGTCGGCGCTGCGGCCCAGTGCTGCGTCGATGGTGCCGCGCAGGGTGCGCGGGCGGCCCCAGACAACGGCCTTGTAGGCGCGCTCCAGCGGCCCGGTGCGGCCATGGTCGGCAAATTGTGCGGCGAGATGGCGGTGTGCATTGTCGTTCTTCGCCACGACCATGACGCCGGAGGTTTCCTTGTCCAGCCGGTGCACGATGCCCGGCCGCCTGACGCCGCCAATGCCGGAGAGGCTGTCGCCGCAATGGTGGATGAGGGCGTTGACCAGCGTGCCGGTCCAGTTGCCGGCGCCCGGATGCACGACGAGACCGGCGGGCTTGATGAGCACGATCAGGTCTTCATCCTCATATTCCACGTCGAGCGGAATGTCCTCGCCCTTGGGTTCCGGGTCTTCCGGTTCTGGCATGACGATTTCGATGCGATCCTTGGGATGCACCTTCTTTTTCGGTTCCGTCACCGGCTGGCCGTTGATGGAGACCGCGCCCTGTTCGATCAGCGCCTTCAGGCGGCTGCGGGAGAAGTCGTCGCCCACTTCGCCTGCCAGCCAGGAATCGAGGCGGCCTTCGGCGTCTTCCCCGGCAATCAGGACTTTCCTTGCGTCTCCGCCTTGTTTAAAGGGGTCGTTCATTCTTATTTTTCCGATCCATCAGCATTTCAGGGAACCCGATGACGCAGATCGAGCAAGACGAACAGGAAGACAAGCCGCTTGATCCGGCCATGGAAAAAGTTCGCCGCAAGATGATCCGTTTGCAGATCGTGTCGGGCTCCGTGATGTTTATCAGCCTTATGGCTGTCTTCGGTGCGGTTGTCTACAAGGCGATGGGGCCGTCGAAGGCCGTCCAGACGCAGAGCGAAGCGCCGAACCTCGCCGTTCCCACCGGCAACGGACCGCTTGCCGTCACCGCCAGCCTGCCGCAGGGCTTCGTCATCGATAATGTCAGTTATTCCGGCGGCGACATGCTGTTTTACGGGCGGCTCGCGAACGGCACCCGCAAGGCGCTGGTCTTCAACGTCGCGGCCGGCCGGTTCCTCGCCGATGTGACGGTCGATGGCCAGTGAGGCCAATAGCCTATTGGATGGGCGGGCGCTGATCCCGGTCGAAGATCCGGCCGATCCGCGCATCGCCGCCTTTCGCGATATTCGCGAGCGCGACCTGACCGGGCGGCAGGGCCGCTTCATTGCCGAAGGAACGGTGGTGCTGCGCATGCTGGCCGCCGCGCATAAAGCGGGCGGCGCTTTTGCGGCCGAGAGCATCCTCATCCTCAGAAACCGGCTTTCGGGCGTCGCGGATATCCTTGCCGATTTCCCGCCGGATGTGCCGGTTTATGTAGCGGAAGCGCCGGTGCTGGATGGCATCGTCGGGTTCCACCTGCATCGCGGCATTCTGGCGCTCGGGCGGCGGGTTCAGGATCGCGGACTGGAAAAGATGACGGCAGCACTTCCTGCGTCGTCTCTGGTGCTCGTTGGCTGCGGTATTTCCAATCACGACAATCTCGGGGCGATGTTTCGCAATGCGGCGGCGTTTTATGCCGATGCGGTGCTGCTGGACGAGACCTCATGCGATCCGCTTTATCGCAAGGCGCTGCGCGTTTCCGTTGGCTCGGTGCTTTCGGTTCCCTGGCATCGCGGCGGCGGGGCGGTGGAGATGCTGGAGCGGCTTTCCGAGGCCGGTTTTGCTATCTGGAGCCTTTCGCCGGGTGGGGAGACGGAGATACGCGATATTCCCCGGTCCGAGCGCATGGCGCTGGTGATCGGCACGGAAGGCGAGGGGCTGCCGCAATCGGTGCTCTCGCGGTTC